>JBMZAP010000044.1:0-23015 GCA_049611445.1 Phycisphaeraceae bacterium
ACGGCATACGACTCGAAACTGTCCGATGCAATCTCCGCAGCATATGCATGGCCGGGCAGCATCAGGGATCCAGTCAGCACAGAGAAAGATGTGACAGCAAGTGGCCAAATGCGACTCATCCGCGATGTCCTCCAAAGCAAGAAGTGACGACAGCCGCACGCAAGCGCAACTGAACTATATGAATTATGAATCTTTTGCCGCTTACCGCAAGGCCCTTGATCTAAAACGACAAGGAATACGCCCATGTAGTTAGATTTCGGACGGTGCCTGCTATTTCACGGTGATTTCGATGTCGTAGCGATCATCTGCATGATGTTTTATGACACGAAGGCTCAGCGGAGCATCGTCTTGCTCGAATGATTCACCTTCATGAAGCGCGGCATTGGTCTTATCCCTACCGCTGGCGGGATGCACAACAACGGGGTTAAAGCCGGTGGGCAACTTGGCATCGACGGAATAAACCAGCACACCTCGCGGCCTTGGCATGGTCTTTCCAGGACGCAGGTACTGGGCGATTTCAACGGCGTAGACCTTGCTGGGGTTTGCTGCATCTTCGCCCGGGGCCGGCACGACGATCATCGATAAGCCTTTGTCCGCGCCCAGCGGCGTCAGGGTGAACTGATGCGTGCCCTCAGTCAGATAGGTCTTCCGATCATCATCGAGCCACTCAAGCTTGTGGCGGTGCCAGCCAATGAAGCCTGTCGATGGGCCACCCATGATGTCCCAAGGCCCCAGCGGATTCTTTGGCGTGCCTTCCGGGACACGGTTCCCGTAGGTGTAGACGTCTGGCAGGCCAAGGCAGTGTGCGAACTCATGTGCAAGCGTGTACGGGCTTCGGCTGCCCTGATTCAGCGCGACCGTGATCTTCTCCCCACGGTGGTTAATCGCCTCGTCATCACGCGCGCCAAACGCAAAGTTACCCTTGGCCGTCATCAGCACCATGATGTGGTCGTATTCGTTGAAGTTAATCTCGGGATAGAGCTTAAAAACCTCCTCGAACATGATGCGGTGGCCATTGGTCGTGACGGGATCGTAGATCTTGTGGCTCTCAGGCAGCGTACGCCAGCCGTGGATCAAGTTGATATCGAGCGTAAGTTTCCCGTAGGAGTTCGTTCGAAAAATCGTTTGAAAGGTGCCCTCATCAGGAGAACCTCCAAGGACCTTCATCGCACGTTCTTCTGTTGTTTCATTCGCTTTACGGTCTGGGAAGTCGACAAAAACAATGATCGCCTTCTTCGTGCCAAGGGCATCGTCATAGATGAGCGGATCGTTCGGCCCTTCGGTCTTATAGACATCACCACGCGGGTCAAGCGTAGGGATGGGGTGGGTGGCGACTTTGTTTGTCGAATCGCATGCAGCAAAAAGGCAGATAACCAGTACGAGCGGAGCGATGCGATACAGCATGAATGGTCTTTCATAAAAGAAAACAAACAACGCGATGGTGACGCGGAAACGGCCGCCATCTTACGCCTCACACAACCGGCCTGCGAGCAGATTCAGCAGCAGCCCCACGTCCGTCACGATACCGACCGACTCGACACTCCCTCGGTCGGCCAACTTGGTGACGACTGCCGGGGAGATATCAACACAAACAAGTTTGACGCCGGCGGGGGTCATGTTGCCCGTGCCAATCGCATGGAGCATCGACGAAAGCATGAGAATCATCTCACAACCCTCGATTGCCTTGGCGTATGCGGCCTGAGCCTGGACCAGATCCATCTTCGTATCGGGCAGCGGGCCATCATCTCGAATCGAACCGGCAAGGACATAGTCAATATTGTGTTGGACCGCGGCATGCATCACACCCCCGGTGATAACGCCTTGCTCAACAGCTGCACGGATCGAGCCGGCACGCCTGACTCTGTTAATCGCCTGGAGGTGATGACGGTGCCCACCCTGCACACCAACGCCGCGTGAGAGATCAACCCCCAGCGAGGTGCCAAAGAGATTGTGTTCGATGTCGTGAACAGGCAGGGCGTTACCCGTGAGCAGGGCGTGGACGTAGCCGTGCCGAATGAGCTGCTCCAGATACTTCCCGCCGCCGGTATGGATAACCACCGGCCCGGCAACCACGGCGATACGCCCTCCACGCTCCTTGATTCGCTGCATTTCCCAAGCCAGCGTCTCAACGGCCTGCTCAACGCGACGCTCACTGGAGACGCTCGATGACATGAAGCCAAACTCCTCGTCGCGGTCGATATCCGGCGTCTTGACGCGCACGCCGCCAACGTGGCAGACAACCTGCTCTCCGGCTCGAAGATCGCGCATCAGCACACAGCGGGCATCAGCGGCCCCGCCATGCTGCTCGACAACGATGACTGCATCCATCCGTTGATGTCCGGCACGGACCCACTGACCATCGATCCGGACTTCTGTCGGGTAGATCGTCGTCGAGTAAAAGCCATCAGGCGCGACGCCGTCCTGCTCAACGCTACAAAGCGCGGCATCAGCCTCCTGATCGATCGGCAGTGCCCCCATCTTCATCAGCTCGGCCAGTGTCGTATCCAATCGATCATGCGTCGGAGCGGTTATACGCAGCGTCGCAGTCGAATCCTGGTCTCGGCGCTCGGCAGGGTGGAACTGCTCAACACTGCAACCAAGCCCTGCGTCCGTCGTGATATCCATTGCCTTGTTCAGCGTGCCGTGGTCAAGCAGATGACCACGCAGCGCAACCCGGCTTGTACGAATCGGAGAGACATACGTTTGTCTTTGATTCGCATTCGGCCCGAGGTCCTGCTGCAGCAGCAGCGTCATGCACTTGCATGCGCCACCCGCCAGCATGAACTCATCAACGCAGCATGTCGCGACTTTGTAGCCCCATTTGCCAAGCCGTGCCTGCAGCGCATCGCTTGCGTAGTTCGTAACGATCGTGTCATTTAAACGCACCGCGTTACAGGTGAAGCGCAGTGCATCCTGCTCACTCACTTCGATGCGGTTTTCAGGCGCAATGCGGCGCTCGATCTCCTGCCGAGAGGGCTCATCGAATGCCGGCGCAAAATAGACCGCCCGGCCATCGGGAAGCGGGTAGAAGCAGGTGTCCAAGTGATAAAACCGCTGATCGATAAGACGAAGCGAGACGACATCCACATTGAAACGCTCGGTGAGCAGGGCGTGGGACTCGAGCCCGGACCGAACGCCATAGCCAGCCCAAAGTAGAGGCTGCCCGGGATGAAACAGCGCATCGCCCTCGCCTTCAAATGCCGGTTCGCCCGGCAGGGCTTGGACGTCGTAACCCTGGTCTGCAAACCAAGCATTAAACAGTGGCACCTCACCAGAACGCTCAGGCACACGGAAGGCCGAAGGCACGAATGTCTCGCCCAGCAATAGCCCGGCGTTCGCACAGAAGACCATATCCGGCAGATCGCGCCCCATGTCACCCGGATCGATCACCTTGACGTCAGCAAGTCCACTGAGAAGGTCGTGCAATTGCTGCCACTGCGCCAACGCCTTGGCGTTGTCAGCTCGGCCGACGTGCCCTCGCATCCAAGGGTTGATCACATAACGGACGCCGAAGTGGGTCGGCCGGCACATCAGGACGGACGGCATGGAAGAGGCTTGGTTCATTGCGATGCATTATGACGTCTTCAGTCAGCCAGACTCTGCACAGTGCACGCCAATTCATGATGCAAAAACGGCTCACTTCACCATATTAAAAAGGACGCCGCGAAAGGCGTCCTGCTGGCGTTCCAGTGGGAAAATACGTTATCGACGCCGCCGAGCGACCAACAGGCCTCCGAGACCAAGCAAAGCCAGCGAGGAAGGCTCGGGGGCGAGGACGACGCGAAGTTGATCGATGTTGGCACCGCCAACTCTGAGGGTCACGGTGAGCGTTCTGTCATTAACGCCCCAATCAACCACGTCCGTGCTGTCTGTCTCAAGACCAACGTTGCCCGTGGAGTAGGTCGTCAGGTCCGAGCCAAGCAGGGCGTCGGTTGCGTCCAGACGTGGGCTGGCAGTGATGATGCCGAGGATATCCTGATCGAATTCGATCGTGGAGGTGATGAAACTCGCGGCACCGCTGTTGTCTACGAGGTCCATACTGACATAGACACTCTGAACGGTCGTGCCCGCTGAGATCTGCCCGGCGATCGATCCAAGCGCACCGCCCGTGTAGTTGCCAGACGAGATGATGTCGACATCAAGATTTGACCCGAGCGTGACAGCTTTCTCTTCAAACATGAACAGATCGACATTTGATTCATGCGTGCCGTTCTCAGCACTGTCGGGAGCTGGCCCAACGTTGACGTTGGTTGAAGCGGCCTCATTGACCGATGCGGCGTCGGTAAAGCTGGCATTGAGGTTGTAGCGGTGGGTGAGATAGAAGCCTGTCTGCTCAAAAGCACGCTGCCCGAGGCTGGTATCGAACAGCAGAACTTCAGCGACTCGCGCGTTTGCAAAGTTACCGTCTGCGCCATTCGCCGCAATGCCACGCCCCAAGGAGTAGCCTTGGTCGACAAGATTCACATTGGCGGCCAAGTTGTTTGAGCTCGTCTGTGTCCCCGCGGTGCCATTCAGGAAGAACTGAGTCGATCCGTAAGTACTGGGCGCGGTTGAGGTCCAAGTTCCAACGCCATACTCACTTGTCGAAAAGTCGTCGTTGCCAAAAAGGCGATTGCCGTTGTTGTAACGGGTTCCCGGGGTATCGATGTCAAACGCTACGATCTGCCCGCTGGTACCAGAGGCGTTGCCAAACTGCAGGACACGCTCATCCGCATTGCTTGAAGCGTTGAGGAGTTTGGTGACGACAAAGCCGGTGTAGGCCGAGGCGCCGCTCAGTCCCAGCGTGCCACTGAATTCGTAGCCGCCGCCACCACCGAAATTGACGACATCTCGGCCGTTGGAAGCGGCGTCATTCGTGACGAGGGTCGGACCCCCATTCGTCAAAACCGCGTCTTGGCTGATGTTGTCACCAATGCCGCTGCCTGTCGCCGTGAGGTCCTCCCAGGAACCAACGGTTGTACCCGAACTGATGGTGACATTGTCGGCACGCAGCCAGAGGTTCAGATCGGTGGTTGCTTCCAGCGTGGAGGCATGCGCGATCCCAGCTGCGAGAACCGAAGATAAGAGAGCAGATGTTTTCACTCTGGACATATCAATCCTCGCTCAGTGCATGCTAGATCCGGAGACAACTCAACCATTGCGACGACGCATGACCAGCAATCCACCGAGCCCAAGCAGGGCCAGGGAGGATGGCTCAGGCACAAGCGTGGCGACTTCATTGAACATCAGAGCTTGGCCAGCGGTGCCTGCCAGAGGCGTCATAATGGACGGCCCTTCCTGGAAGGGGTTGCCGCCAACATTGTTGCCAGCTCCTGCATTCGATGGCGGGTTGAAAGAGACCACGGTGTTGTTTCCCGCCCAGTTGCTGCTGTCTCGGGTAAACGCCCAAGTCTGAGAAACGATACTCCCACCATTTGGTTTGATCGCCAGCGTCACATCATTGTTGGCGATGTCCAAGATGGCAGCGACCGAATACTCCGTGTCAGCCGTTAGAACACCACCATTCAGAATGCCTGCAATGTTGCCGCTGCGCACACCGATCGAGTTGTTCGCATCGTTTTGTGACAGATCAGGCCCAGACACCGAAGTGATGGTTGGCGTCTCTCCGGCAGCTCCAGTCATTTTGACCAGGAAATAAACCTGCCCGCCGAGCATATACAGCCCCGAACCATTGGCATTGCCACCGATCTCAAGGAGATTGATCGCGTTGGTGTTCTCCGCGATGTCGGCGGCATTGGGCGTGAACGTTACGTTCATCGTCAGCCCATTGTTATTGTTCGGGTCGGCGACCGTCACGATGTTGCTGTTGTTATTACCGCCCGTGACATCGAAAAAGGCGGTTGTCGATGTATTGACAATGGTCTCACCAGTCGCAGGTCCAGCCGCAGTTAGCAGGCCAGCGATTGCAGTCACAAATGCGAGATTTTTCTTACGGAATGTCATGAATCCTCCAAGGTGCGATAATAACGTGCTTGAATAGCCAGAAAGGGTTATTCCAATTGTATCACAGAACAAGCCCATCGCAAAGAGAATTTACGACCATTAATAAGTGCATTTTCTCTTGACCATCCCTGAAACGCCCCTTTCCTTGCCTTAAGGCGCTCAGCAGTCGATAATACCTCCGTGAACCCGACCCGCCCCAAATCAATCCCGCTGCCTTGTGCCTTGCTGGCACTTTCGGTCGCGATGTGCATTACGGCGGCGGGTCCTGTCGAAGCATCGACACTCCGCAGTGTTTCGCCCTCTCAGGCCGAGCAACGTGAGACGATCGAGCACCTGCTCGGGGCGATCCAGCAAGCCGCCAAAAAGCTGACGGATCAACTGTCCGGCCAAACGGCATTGCCACAACAGCATGGCAATAGCACCTCTGCCGCAATCGCGATCCAGCCCACCGAACCGGCCAGTGACAACAAGCTGACCGTCCTCTTTCTCCGTGAAGCCCTCCTGAACCTGCCGCCGCCGACTCGCTGAGTTGACGATGCGATAGTTCGTAAGGCCCGTACGCTGCTGTACCGGCTGGCACCACACCCCAACCCAACGATCCAAACCGCTGCCGAGCGCCTGACGCGTGATCGGCATTGCGGTCCATCCCACAAGGCACCCCATGCTTACGCAGAAACTCAGCACCTCACTGTCCAAGGTCTTCGGCTCACGCAACGACCGAATGATCAAGAAGTACAACCAGCGCGTCGAAGCGGTCAACGCGCTGGAAGCCGAAGTCAGCAAACTGACCGACGCCGAACTCAAAGCCAAGACCGATGAATTTCGCAAGCGAACAGAAGGCGGCGAATCCAGCAGGGACATGCTGCCGGAGATCATGGCCGTCGCCCGTGAGGTGATGGACCGGTTCGTCGGCATCCGCAGCATCCTCAACCCTGAGTTCAACTTTGACCCGAGCCAGCTCTCCCCGGAGACAGCCAAGCTCTACGACATCGCCAAGGCCAAGGCCGACGAACTGGAGCCGCTGAACGTGCAGGGCGGCATGCCTGCGCCGGGCTACCTTCAGGTCGAATTCCCCGTCGCCCTGTACCAAGCAGTCAAAGACCTGTACCCCGAGTCGCGGCCCCCGTTCCGCTGCCGACCGTTCGATGTCCAACTCATCGGCGGCATGGTCCTTGGCGAGGGCAAGATCGCCGAAATGCGGACCGGTGAAGGTAAAACGATCGTTGCGCCACTGGCGTGCTATGTCGCCTGCTGCGCTGACCTGACCTGCCATGTGGTGACGGTCAACGACTACCTGGTCCAGCGTGACCGTGACTGGGTGTTCCCGTTCTACTTCGGCCTAGGCCTGACAGTCGGAGCTACACACCCACACCACATGTTTGAGGAGCAGATCAAGGCCTATCAGAAGACACAAGGCCACTCGCTCTATGAGAAGGAACTGTCCGCCCGCGACGCATTCTTTGCTGCTCAGCAGCTCAAAAAAGAAGCCTATCAGTGCGACGTGCTATACGCGACCAACAGCGAACTGGGCTTTGACTACCTGCGCGACAATATGAAGCGGACGACCGAAGAGCAGGTCCAGAAGAGACGCGATTTCGTGATCATTGACGAAGTCGACTCGATCCTGATCGACGAGGCACGGACGCCGCTGATCATCTCTGGCCCGAAGTACGCCGAGGACAACAAGCCGCCATACGAGTTGGCCGACACCATCGCCCGCCACCTGATGCAGATGCAAAAGCCCTGGCAGGCCGTCGATGATCGCGTCAATGCCAAACAAGTTGAAATCAAGCGGCTCGAAGGCGATATCCGCAACACGCGTGACAAGTCGCTGATCCCGGCGATGCGCGACAAGATCAAGGATCTCACCAACGAGATGATCAAGATCGAAGATGAGCGCGACCAGCACACCCAGTACTTCGAAGTAGAACGCGAGAAAAAGGCCGCCCACCTGACCCACGAGGGCGTCGAAGAGGCCCAGCGTAAGGCCGGTATCGGCTCGTTCTACGTTGGCCAGAACATGGAGATCCCGCACCTGCTGGAAAACGCCCTGCGGGCACATGCGATCTATCAGAACAACAAAGAATACGTGGTCCACAACGGCGAGGTCGTCATCGTTGACGAATTTACCGGCCGCATGATGATTGGTCGGCAATGGTCCGATGGCCTGCACCAGGCCGTCGAGTGCAAAGAAAAGGTCAAGATCAAAGACGAGACGCAGACCCTCGCAACCGTCACGATCCAGAACTTCTTCAAGCTGTACAAAAGGCTTGCAGGCATGACCGGCACCGCGATCACCGAAGCGACCGAGTTCATGGAGATTTACAAACTCGACGTCGTTGCCGTGCCGACCAACCGGCCGATCGCACGTGAAGACCGTAACGACCTGATCTTCCCCTCCGAGAAGGACAAGTGGGAAGCGATCCTCGATGAGATCAAGCGGATGCACGATGTAGGCCGGCCTGTGCTCGTCGGCACCACCAGTGTCGAGACCAGTGAAGAACTCAGCGCCAAACTAACGCGCAAGTATGGCATCAAGCACGAAGTCCTTAACGCGAAGCAGCACGAACGCGAGGGCAACATCGTTGAAGATGCCGGCCAACTCGGCTCGGTCATGATCGCCACCAACATGGCCGGCCGTGGCACGGACATCAAGCTCCGTGCGATCGCTCGCGAAGACATCGTCAAGCACTGGCAGAAGCGCGGCCTGCTCCCACCCGACGCCAAGCCCGACAAGGACGATGAAACACTCATCGCCCTGGCGTACCGCCACATGGCGATCACGCAACTCGGCATCAAGAAGAACGAGGCGAAAGACCTCTCCGACGAAGATCTCAAGCTCCGTCTGCTTCGAGCCTGGGCCTTCCAGATCGCCCAACTCAGCGGACGTGGCAAGGCGGCCGAGTCAGCCTACACCAACCTCTCGGAGCAGGAATGCATCGACTTCATCGACAACTGCTCCGACTACGACCGCCTGCAGCTTGGCATCCACGACATGCACAAGCTGAACATCTATGACCACACCGAGGCCATGGGCGGCCTGCATATTGTGGGCACCGAACGACATGAATCGCGTCGTATCGACAACCAGCTGCGCGGCCGATCAGGCCGGCAGGGCGACAACGGCTCATCACGTTTCTTCCTTTCACTGGAAGACGGCTTGATGAAGATGTTCGCCGGCGCCCGCACGCTGACCTTGCTGTCCAAGGCGGGCTTTAAAGAGGGCACGGCCCTTGACTCGGGCATGGTTTCCCGAGCGGTCGAGCGTGCCCAGCGGAAAGTCGAGCAGCAGAACTACGAACGACGCAAGAACCTGCTCGAGTACGACGAGGTCATGGAGCACCAGCGAAGCGACTTCTACGGCACGCGGCAACAGGTGCTCGAGAACGAAGGCATCGACCGCATGATCTTCGACTATATCGCCGATGCGGTCGAAGACGCTGCCGCAGAATACCTGGACCGAAGCTACGCACGTGAACAAGTTGCCGAGTGGTCTCGACAGCAACTGGACGTGAGTATCGACCCCGCCAAGCTGCACCTGGACGACGCGGAAGACCTCGAGAAGACGATCCGTCGCGCCGCTCAGGAAGAAGTCCGCACGATCGTAGACGTCACCCTTGGCGAATACATGAGCAACGACCTGCCACCCGAAGAATGGGATCTCAAGTCACTGAGTGAATGGGCCAAGACCAAATTCAGCGTGAATTTGCCGAAGAACCGCCTGGCCCAGATGAATATCGACGAGGTCCGCGAAGCCATCGTCCATGGCGGGCAGGAGACGCTTGAAGATGCAGACCTGACCGGCCTTGGCAAATTCCTCGACCCGCTGCTGGGCGCGAAGGATATGGCCGGCTGGGCTGAGCAGAAGTTCGAGATCAAGCTGGACCCCGAAAAGGTTGCCGCGATGATGCAGGACGAAAAAACCGGCATGGAGCAGGTCGTCGCATCCGTCCTTTCCGAAGCTCGGGGCCGCTACGAACAACGCGAGATCGACTACCCCGTGCAGTTCATCATGGACCTCTTCGAGCAGGGTGCCCAGCAGGATCAGAACTGGGCGATGGAACGGCTGTTCATCTGGAGCAAACTGAGATTTGGCTACGAGGACCAGCAAGCCTTCATTCAAGATCTGGACGGCAAGGTCGTCCGTGATGTCCTGAAGGAAAAGATGACCGAATGGATCAAGGACGGCGGGAAGCTCGATCAGTTGGCACAACAAAAGGGTGCCGAACTGACGAACGACGAAGCGGTCAAGGCCTACCTGCTGGATCGGTTCGCAAAGGAAGTAAGCGACGAGGAACTGGCTGAGTACGCCGACGACCGAGTCGGCCTGATCAAGGCCAAGGGTGCCGAACTCTTCCGTACCGAGCTGTCTGCTCTGGAGGCAGAAGTCCTGCGGACGATCCTCGACCAGGCATGGAAGGACCACCTCTTCGAGATGGACCAGCTCAAGAGCTCGATCAGCCTGCGTGGCTATGCCGAGAAGGATCCACGCATCGAGTACAAACGTGAAGGTGCAAGAACCTACCGCGAAATGCAGGCAATGGTCCGCGACCGCGTGACTGAACTGGCCTTCCGCGCAAGGCTGCAGCCCAACGTCCAACTCAACGACGTGTATGGCCGACAAATGAACGCCTCGCACCCCAGTTCCGACGCAAGGCCCGGCTCCGGAGCCGCCAAGCCTGCCGAGCAATCCGCCAATCGTGGCGAATCCGATGGCGATGGCGACAAGCGACCGCTGAGCCGCAAGCAACGCCGTGCGCAGGAAGCACGCAAGCGTAAAGGCAGGTGATTGATCGGCTCTACACTCTTTCTAAGAGGTTTTATCGATATAGCCAATCGCTTGACGAGCATAAACCCAGCGTCTTGCGATCAATGATCCAATAAGCCAAACGACGAGTCCTGTGATTGGCAGAGTTAAAACAATCCATGCTGGTGGATGTTTAATATCGAACTCAATCTCCCCCCAGTCTTCAGTGATGATGCTGTCCCATATTATTTGTGATGTATCCGAGTAGATGAGGTCTAATTCCTCCTCATTCAGACTATGATCCCAAGACAACCGTCTTTTGTGGCCAAGCTCAACGGCTAATTCCAGCAATGCTGAGACTTCTTGTTGAAGCTGCTCTTCTTGATCTCCTGACACATAAGGGCTCCATGCGCGCAGTAAGCAGGATTTGGCGGTTTCAGATGTATTTTGAAGTGATGTCCCGTTAAAAAAACCCAGTGACTCGTTAACGGATGGCTGGATTGGTTGTGCGAGCATTCCCGATCCAAGATCGAATACACAGGCTGTTGTAAATCCTTCTCTGTCACCGGAAATAACCACCCCTTGCTTTGCTCGAACACTGGTGGAATCATTGTCAAAAAATGACCAGCCACGACCTGAAACACCCACGACATAAACTCTTTTATCTTCTTTGTTTTCCACAACAAAGAGGTCGGCGTAGAAGAACTGCTCTGCCATGATGTCAAGCTCATAGCGATTAAAAACAAGCACCCCAGAAGCAGTCAGTGAGGCGCAAAGCCACGACCATAATGCCAGCACAAGTATGAGTTTTTTGCGTGAAGGTTTTCCTGGTGGCCAAATACCTCTTGGGCTAAGTTGATGCCCGCATTCAACACAGGATTCACCGGTTGTTGCGCGCAAGTCATATCCACATTTTCGACACCTTGGACCGTCTTTCGGATTCCGATCCATTGTGCACAGCGCAAAGCCGATTGGTAACGAAACTATCAGTGCCACAACGGTTAGAAAACCGACAGCCAAACTAATTTCGACCCAGATACTGATTTCCATGCAGATAGCGTAACCTGAAGTTGGTCACAGCAACTTCGCAATCACCGAGTCGGCGACGAACAAACCCTTGCGGGTCAGCCGCAACCGGCCATCGGTGCGCTGAAGTAGTTCGAGGCCGATGAACTCGTTGACGCTGTCGCGCTGGTCTTGCCGCAGGGCGGGATGCTGATCGAACCAGTCCGCATCGATGCCTTCGCGCAATCGCAGGCCGAGCATGAGTTGTTCGGCAAACCGGCCGTTGGCATCGAGTTGCTCGTGGTCCTGCGTCGGCGGGGTGGGGCTGCCATCAAGGTAACGCTTCAGGTTCGGGGCGTTGCGCCAACGCTGGCCATCGATATGTGACGCGGCAGAGGGGCCGACGCCCAGCCAGTTCTTATTGTGCCAGTAGGCAAGGTTGTGCTGACAGCGAAAGTCAATGACTGGATCACTTAATGTCCAGTTGCTGACTTCATAGTGTTCGTAGCCGGCGGACTCGAGTTTGGTCATGACCAGTTCATACATCTCCCGCTCAAGGGCTTCATCGATGGCATCGATTTTCCCCACGCGCAATTTGGCGGTGAGCGGGGTGTTGGGCTCGTAGGTCAGGCCATAGGTAGACAGGTGCCTGGGTTCCAGAGCGAGCAGGGCGTCCAGATCGCGGTCGAGCATGGCCAGCGTCTGCCCGGGGATGGCAAAGATGAGGTCTAAAGAAAAGTTGGCCAGGCCCACATCTCTGCAGATCTGGACAGTTCTGGGCACGCTCTCGGGGTCATGCCAGCGCTCCAGGGCCTTGAGGGAGGTGCGGTCAAACGTCTGAGCCCCGATCGAAACGCGGGTAACCCCGCCCGCGACAAGCGAAGCCATCAATTCGGGTGTCACTGTCTCGGGGTTGGCCTCCACCGTGAACTCCTGCTCCGATTCTGGATCAAGAATGCCTAATTCCCGCATCTCGTCCAGCAGGCGCTCCCAGAGTGCTTGCCGTAGAAAGGTCGGCGTTCCCCCGCCAGCAAACAGGGTGCTGGGGCGGATGGGCGACTGCTCGGATCGATGCCGCATCTCGGCAATCAATGCGGTAACAAAGGCCTCCTGCTGAGGCGCATCTTGCCCCTCAGGCTCAACGACGCTGAAGAAATCGCAATAGTGGCATTTGTGAAAGCAGAAGGGCAGGTGCAGATAGAATGCGTCAATTTTCGCGTTTCTGCGCCGCTCAGGGCACTTTTCCGTTTCCGCCGAACGCTCGTACTGTTGCTGATATGCTTTGATTGGGGTACACTCACTGTGCTCTAAGGTTTTTGTCTGAAAGCTGTAAGAAGGGCGGCTGAGGAAAAACAATGACACAACTGGCACTGGCGATGTTCAAGTCTGATGGTACCCGGCGGGACTTCCCGCTGGTGAAAGACCGCGTTGTCATTGGTCGGAAAGTCAATTGTGACCTACGTATTCCGCTCACCAGCGTCTCCAGGCAGCATTGTGAACTGATCATCGACGACGGCACCGTCTCGGTTAAGGACCTTGGATCGAGCAACGGCACCTACCACAACTCTGTTCGCGTTCAGGAAGCAAACCTGTCCGCGGGCGACGAACTGGTCGTCGGACCGGTCGTCTTCACACTGATTGTGGATGGCCAGCCCGAAGATATCAAGCCGATTCGCACCATCGTCAAGAACGACAGTTCCGGCTCGCATGTCGCGGTCGCTCAAAAAAGCGCGCCACCTGCTCCGGCCGCAACCGCTGAACTTGAGGAAGATGAGGATCTGGATCTCTCCGAGATGCTCGAAGACGAAGCTGAAGGTTCCTCGATCGAACTGGACGACGACCCCATCACCGCGCTGGAGTCTCTGGCGGGCGGTGATGATTCAGACGAATTCGACGACATCGAGTTTTTTCTCGATGACGACGACGATCGTTGATGACTGAATTGATCCCGGAAAAATCAGCGAGAAGCCCCGATCAGGCTTCCTGCGGGTTATCGCCTGCTTCATGGCTGACAGGGGCGGGCTTTTTCGCAAGCGGCTTGGTCGGCACCTGAATTCGAGTGCCACACAACCTGCACCGAACATTCTTGCCACGCGCTGTCGGGGGAACCGCCAGCAGCGTTCGACACCTCAAATTGGGGCACATGATTCGGATTGAAGAATTTGACATTGGGCTTCCCAAGTAAATCGCCCCACCGATTTACATCTATATCGATCGGATCAGGCGACCACTTCACACCGATCTTGTCAGATGACCCCGAGAAGCCCCGTGTTTATCGGTCGTTCCAAAACCTCCAAGGATTGACTGCGCCCTGCAATCCCGCCGATATCATCTTCGTTTGACCGCGTAAAAGTAACTCCGCCAGAGGCCAACGTATGACATGGGAAAGCTGGGTGATGCTCGGCCTGTTGGCGCTCATGGCGATTGCAATTTTGCGAAGCCTGGCCGGCGCAGACACAGTGCTGCTCGGTGGGCTTGCCATTGTCATGGGGCTGGGGGCGGTCTCGGATCAATTCCCTGATGCGCCCGCAGCGGTCGCCGGCTTCGGCTCGAAAGCGGTCGTCACGATCGGCGTACTGTTCGTGATTGCGGAAGGTCTCAGACAGACCGGTGCCATGGCGATGGTCACCCGACCCGTCCTTGGCCATCCCAAATCGCTGCCCGCAGCACAGGCACGCCTCATGCTGCCTGTTGCGGGGCTCAGCGCGTTTTTGAATAACACACCAATCGTTGCAATGCTCATGCCCATCGTCACCGACTGGTGCCGACGCACCGGCATCAGCCCGAGCAAACTGTTTATCCCCTTGAGCTATGCAGCGATCATGGGGGGGTCCTGCTCGCTGATCGGAACGGCAACCAACGTCTTCGTCGCCGCAGAATATGGTGCCGCGCTCAATGCGAACCAGGTCATCGGCGAAGAACTGGGCATGTTCTCGATCACGGCAGTCGGTCTGCCCGCCGCACTCGTGGGAATCGGCTATATCCTGCTGACCTCACGCTGGCTTCTTCCAGACCATCAAACCCAAGGTGACTCAAGCGACGCTCGGCAATACACCTTTGAGATGCTGATCGACAGTGAGAGCCCGATCGATGGCCAAACCATCGAGGCGGCCGGCTTGCGCAATCTGCCCGGTGGCTACCTCATCGGTATCGAGCGGTCCGGCGAGCGTCGCGTTGCGATTGCACCGACGACGATACTCCACAGCGGTGATGTACTCATTTTTGCCGGCGAGCTCGACTCAATGCAGGACCTGAAACAGTTCAAGGGCCTCACCCCTGCAACGCGCAAGCAAGCCAACAAACTGCCAGCAAACCTTCAACTGATCGAGGCTGTACTCAGCGACCGAAGTCCACTGGTCGGCAAAAGCATCAAAGAGGGCGGCTTCCGATCCGTCTACAACGCTGTCGTCATCGCCGTGCACCGTGGCGGCGAACACCTCGACGCAAAGATCGGCGACATTGTCCTCAAAGCGGGTGACAATCTTCTGCTCGAAGCGGACCAGCAATTCGTGGCGCGTCACCGCAACCGCCAGGACTTCTATTACCTCAACGCCCTAGGCGACGCACAGCCCTATCGCAGCAATAAAGCTGGAATTGCACTGGTTGTGCTGATGGCCGTCGTCGCCCTAGCCACGACCGGAGCGATGGAACTGGTAACCGCCGCCTTGCTTGGCGCGGGCGTCATGGTCCTCACTGGATGCTGCACGCCTTACGAAGCAAGGCAATCTATTAATTGGCGCGTACTCATCATGATGGGGGCGGCGATCGGCTTCGGCCACGCGATGTATACGACCGGCGTCGCCGCTGAAGCCGCAACCCGGCTGATCGATATCGTGGGGGCAGGACAACCGATCTATTCGCTCGGAGCGGTCTACATCGTCGCGATGGTGCTGACCTCAATCATTGGCCCGGTCCCCACCGCAGGCCTGCTGTTCCCCGTGCTAGTTGCGATCACGGGGCCACAAGGCCTGAACTGCAACTTCACGCCATTTGCTGTGACGCTGATGATGACCGCCGCGGCAAGCTTCGCCTCACCCAGCGCATATCAGACAAACCTGATGGTTGCGAACGCAGGCGGATACAAGCCGTTTGACTTCATGCGCGTCGGCTTGCCATTGAACATCCTCGTGATGATCACGACACTGTTGATCGCGCCAAAGATATGGCCCTTCTAATCTTTTCGGCGCTGCCGCCCAAGCGGCGGCTGCTGATCCGGCGACAACTTGGGGTCCGTATCGCCCTCGGGCGGCAATCGCCGCGCATCGACTTCGCCTGCTTCTTGTCGACCAACGACCTTGACCTGTATTTTCCGAAAGGCGGGGCCCTTATGCTCTGAGATCAACTGATTCTGCAGCCCACCCCGCAGCAAACGATCGATCTCGTAGTGCGCTGCAGGATTGTCGACCTCCACGTGCAGCACGCCTCTGCTCAGCCCGACCAGACGCGACCGCTGAACCAGACGCTCAGGCAAAAGCTCGGACCATAGCACCGCTAGATCACCAAGCTGTTTGTATGGCTTAGCCACATCCCGCTTGAACTGCTCATTCAAAAAACCCAGCGACAAATCGCGCTTTGGCAACGAACGAGAAGCCTGCAAGCGTTCGAGATGTTTCTGGACGGGGTCTGTCGACATACACGCATCCTACCGCCCGCTAAAATCCGTGCATGAATATCGTCCTCCTCGGCTACCGCGGCTCCGGAAAGACCTCCATCGGCAAGCAACTGGCCAACGAACTCTGGAAAGACTTTGTTGACCTCGACGATGCCACACGCAAGAAATTCGGCGGCCTGACCATCGCAGAAATATGGGAGCAGCAAGGCGAGGAGGCCTTTCGAAAAGCCGAATCCGACGCCGCCGCCGAACTACTGGCAAAGGACGACCAAGTCATCGCCTTGGGCGGGGGCACCCTCACGACAGAAGCCGGCAAAGCGGCAGTCCTGTCTGCCGAGAACGCGACACGCATCTATCTGAGCTGTTCGCCTGATGTCCTTGCGGGCCGTATCGCGGGCGATGCAACCACCGCCTCCGAGCGTCCGTCCCTGACAGGCGACACCGATCCTTCCGCTGAAGTTGAACAAGTCCTTGCCCAGCGTGACCCGGTCTATCGCGAGGTCGCGGATATCGTTTTTGATGTCAGCTTCTGCTCCATCGAGGAAGCCGTCCGCCACCTGATTGCGAAGCTTTAGAACCGCCCGAGCGAGAATTGCTTCAAATCAATATGCGGATCGCCACCACTGAGTATCTCGTCAACGAGCTTACCAGTTGCTGATCCCATGGACAGGCCAAGCATGTTGTGCCCCGCAGCGACGGTCACATTACCCATCGCTGGGCTCGTATCAATCACAGGCTTGCCGTCGTACGTCATCGGCCGCCAACCGAACCACTGCTCTTCCTCAGGCTCGCAATAAGGCTCCTTGAGATAGATTGACGCACCGCGCTTCAAAGCCCCCAGCCGCTCCTTATTGATCGTGCTGTCGTACCCCGCAAACTCCATCGTCGAGCCGAGCCGATAGCCCGATTGGAAAGGCGTTGCGATCACCTTCTGCTCCATGAATGCCAGCGGGGCGGTTGGGCATGTTGCAGGCCTCGGATACGTGATCGAATACCCCTTGCCTGGCTGGATCGGAACCTTTGCACCAATCCACTCATTGAGCTTTGGCGTCCACGCCCCGGTCGCCAGAACGTACTGATCCGCATGCATGTCACCATCAGAGGTATTGAGCGCCGAGGCCGCCCCATCCTGCTTGGCAAAACCCGTGATACTGGTGCGTTCAAGAATCGTCACGCCCATCTTTTCAAGCGATGACTTCAGGCCCTGCATCAGTTTGTCTGGACGCAGGTGTGCATCCATGTTGTAAAACCATGCACCCGACGTCGTGCCCGGCTTCAGCGCAGGCTCGCGAGACTCCATCTCTTCACCACTGATCCGCTCAGCACCCAAGCCGAACTGCTGCAGCCACTTGTCGCTCTTGACGTAGCTATCCATGCCCGACTCGGTCTGGTAGATGAAATAGGCCCCGCGATCCTCCCACTCGCAATCAATCCCCTCAGCCTCGAGCAGGTCCTTGTAGAGCGTCACCGACGATTGCAGCAGGGCGTGTCGGCCCGCCGCCGCCTCAAGCATCGGGGCTTCTTTGCAACGCGAAGCAAACTTCATCAGCCACGCCCACAGCGTCGGATCAAACCGCGGCGCCACACGCAGCGGCGCATCACGCTTAAACATCATCGGCAGGGTCTTCGCGATCGTGCCCGGCACCGCCAAAGGCAGCGCATGACTCGGCGAAACCAGGCCACAGTTGCCATGAGAACAAGCCGCGCCAAAGGTCTCGCGCTCCACGATCGTCACGTCCCAACCGCTTTTGCGGAGGTAGTATGCGCAGCACGCCCCGATCACACCCCCGCCAACAACAATCACGCTTCCGTCAGCCATAACGCTACTTCAAACTCATTGGGAAACGCGGCATGATAGGCTTGTTGTAGCCGCCGCGTAACACGCGGGGGTCGAACCATCAGAAACTTTGTCCCCCGGGCATTACCCGGGGGCTACCCAAGCCCAACGCTATGCCGATTACACCCCCAGACCCAACCACCGCCATTGTCATGGCCGGCATCCCCGCAACCAATCGCTCCCTCTACCACGCGATCCGATTCAACGTCGGCGATCCCGCCGCCCTCATCATCACCGCCGGCCGTTCCGCTTCAGGGGGACTGGATGCGCCCCAGTCTCCCCATCGCCTGCTCATCCTCCGCGACATCGAGATGGATCGCGCCCGCCAAAAAGCCGCCGCCGACCAGGTCGCCTGCCCCGCAGACTTCGCACCAGACTCAGGCTTGTCTGGCGACCGTGAAACCGCCACCGCTCAAGCCGTCGCACAAGCCGTCCTACGAGCCGAATGCAACCGCGTCATCGCCGACCGCACGTTGCCCCTGAGTTTCGCCGACGAACTGCTGCGACAGAACATCATCGTGGAGTACGACCCCGACCTGGGCGTAACCCATCGCCGAGCGAAAACCGAAGAAGAAATCGCCTACCTCCGCCAGGCCCAACACGCGACCGAACGCGCCATCGAGATGGCCTGCACCATGGTCGCCAAGGCCACGCCGGACAAGCAGGGCAAACTGCACATCCAGGGCGACGAACTCACCGCCGAGGCCGTCCGCCTCGCCATCGACGTCTTCCTGCTCACCCACGGCTACACCAACCCGCAATCCATCGTCGCCCCCGGCCCCGAAGGCGCCGACTGCCACAACCTCGGCAAGGGCCCCATCCGCACTGGCCAACCCGTGATCATCGATATCTTCCCTCAGAACCGACTCACCCAATACAACGGCGACTGCACGAGAACCGTCGTCCATGGCGAGATCCCCGGCGAAATCAAAAAGATGCACAAGGCCGTCCTTGAAGCCAAGGCCGCCGCACAAGCCGCCACCAAACCCGGCGCGACCGGCGAAGACCTCCACCTCGCCACGACCCAGGTCATCCAACACCACGGCTACGCCATGGGCTTCCCCACCGATGAACACCCAACCACGATGCCCCACGGCACCGGCCACGGCATCGGCCTGGATGTCCACGAACCACCACTGCTCGACTTAAAAGGGCCCGAACTCATCACCGGCGACGCCCTGACCATCGAGCCCGGCCTCTACAACAAACAACTCGGCGGCGTACGCGTGGAAGACATGGTCATCGTCACGGAAGATGGCTGTGAAAACCTGAACATCCTGCAGCAAGGGCTGGACTGGGCGTAATTGCTGCGGGGTGCCACTGACAACCCGCAGGCTGTCAGTGCGAGCAGTGACACATCGACACAACACTGACAAGCTGCTGCATGTCAGTGCCACCCGCCGTGTCGAAGACCTCGTCATCGTCACCGACATCGGCTGCGAGAACCTGAACATTCTGCAACAGGGATTGGACTGGGGATAACCATACCCGCCTTTTTGCACAAACCTTGCACTGCGATGTGGCGCAGAACGTGCACGTTACGGGCCTTTCATCACCGGCCCGATTGGATGGCCGCGCACAAATGATGCGCTGCCGTGCACGCGCATCCTCCAAGCCTCAAGCCCCAAGCCTCCCCACTCCCCTCACTCAAACCCCAACCCACAACCCCGCGCGCACAATCACGCACCAACCCCACCGACGCAACACCCGCCAACGCATCCGCCGGCGCGAAAACCGTCACCGCGTCCCTTTCCTGCACCATGTGCGCATCGGGCGTTCCCCTGCCACCCGCCGACCGCCTCTGCATCACCCTACGCAGACGCGGAAGACCCAAACGCCCTCAGCAGAGGGGACTGTCCCCTTTTCCAAACCTGAAATATTGAGCGATGCGTTTCACGGCCGCGATTGGTAGTACCAGATGAAGCCGCGCGAGATAGTCCCAGTCGATGCGACTTCGTACTCGTCCGACCCCACAACAAAGCGGTTGAAACCCGCCGAGCCATCGACAAACGACGTGTTGATCCCGTCCGGCCCGGTCACCGGGCCGCTGCCTTCCAGTGTGTTGCCACCGCCGACCGCGCCGGCCTTGGCGTGCGAGTAGTACAGCCAGTTCGATCCATCGAGGTTGCCTTCCATCATGTCGGCAAACAGCGGCATGTCCGACGGGGCGTCATCCGTGACCGGGCCTTTCGAGGCGGATACCCAAGCGGGTCTGCCGGGCTGGCGGGACGTGCCCGCGTAGTTGGCATAGCCCATGGCAAAAAATGTCAGACCCGGGGTCGCTGTGGTGTTCGGCCAGCCGTTTCCAAAAGAGTGCAGCGGATCGCCGGCGTAGAACGGGCAGTACATCGACTCGCTGCCTTTCTCATCCGAGTAGTTTTCGAGGTAGCCCTTCCAGGTGTCACGGTCGCCCTGGATTTCGCCAGCAGGGACCGTGAAGCCGGGCACCTCCACCATCTGCGGCGATGCCTGGTAGACGCCGGGGAGGAAGAAGCCGCGGTTGTCTGCGGCGTAGGCATGTGACGCAGTCGCCAAGCCACGGATGTTCGAGAGGCACAGCGTCTGGGTCGCGGCCGATCGCGCCCGGGCCAACGCCGGCAGGAGGATCGCAATCAAGAGCGTGATGATGGAGATCACGACCAAGAGTTCGATGAGCGTAAACGCACGACGCATGATTGAATCCCCAATAGCCGGAGACCTACCGGCTCCGGACGCGAATGCAGTTGGCCTGTCACGACACGTGGCTTGTTCTCTTGTCCGGCGTCCGTAGGCCACCGGCTATCTTGCAACTACGTAAACTTGATTCAAATAGCTTGAAAGGCAACGCGCCCTCTCAGAACGCGACACCACTTGAAGGAGCAAAAGCCACGGGCCGCCTACACAGCGACCCGCGACTGAAGGATTGAAAAAACTTAATCTCGTCGACGACGAGCGACCAATAGCCCACCCAGGCCCAAGAGCGCCAGCGAGCCGGGCTCGGGGATCTGATTGACGGTGATCTCGGTGGCCCCGATGAAGCCTGGCTGGCCACCGCTAGCGGTGCCGCCGGGCGTGCCGATCAGGCGGATGCCGTCGACCGGCCCCTGTGCGGCGAAGTCAAACGTCGCCAGAGGCAGCGCATCGGGGCCGCCAATAGTGGCCGACGAGATCTGAGCGATATAGTCATCGGTCACACCTGCTACGTCGGTCCAGGTGGTGCCGCCATCTGTGGTGACCTGAACGGTCGGTACAACCAGGTCGCCCGAAGCAGTGGAGTTCGAGCCGGGGGTGCCGAACCAGCCGCCATCGACGAAGCCGACGAGGTTGATGGTGACTTGGTCGATGCCGCTCACGGCCGAACCGAAGGTGACCTGAGCCACTTCATAAGTGAGCGTGCCCCCGCTACTCCAGGTGTCAACGGTTGTGGTACCGGCCGTGACGGTGGTAACTCCATCCGTCAGCCGCGAGTCGGCCACGACAGCGTTATCGACATCACTGCCGATGTGGTTGCGCTGGACAGTGGCGCCGTTGAAGTCATTGGTGTAGCCGAGCGCGGCGGTGCCTGTCGGGGCGATGTTCGCCGCGAACGCAGGGGATGCGATCAGAGCTGCAATAGTGAGTGCAGAAGTCGTAAAAGTGCTCATCTAAGAATCCTCCTAATGGGAGTGTTTGAAGATCGGCCGGGAACATCCTCGGCCTGAGTTGGACACCGCGATACGCGGCGAAAGAAATCATCTGGGTTCGTCCGGGAGTGGGATAACCTCGGGTCGGGCCATTGCCGCCTCGTACATCGCGCTGACCTCCTGCTTGGACATGACTCGGCCGAGGATGAACAACTCGTCCAGATCGCCGTCGAGGTAGGTCCCCAGTTCATCCAAGTGCGGCGACGCGGCACCGATCAAAAGTTCGGCATCAAACACGGCGTCTCGATCCGGGCCGAAGGCGGGTAGACGCTCGATCAGTTGCCCGTCCTTGTAGAGGACGCGCTCGCCGTGGTCGAATGTCACCACGATGTGCAACCAACGCGATTCCCGCTTAAGTGAGTCGGCTTTGAACGAAGCGGTTGTCTTGGAACCCTTGGAATGACGATTAAGGAAAACCGTGTTGTTCAGGTAACCCCCAACGGGCGTGATATCCCAAGTCAGCCCGAAATTCAAAACACTCTGTTCGTTGGCAAGACGCTTGGTCAACAGGTGATGGCTGACCTGATTCATATTGTCGGGCTTGACCCAGACGCCGATGGTGAACTGCTCCAGCCCATCGATCGCTTTTGCATCCGCCGCTGGGATACGCACAAGATCGTACTCCTCCGCTTCGAATCGCAGGGCGCCGGTGCCCGGCCTGCGCCCCTGGGTCAACGCCGGCTTAGAGTCGGCTCGGCCGGCCTGACCGAGGATGCCGTCCATCTTGCCCAGCGTGGCGGCCGCGCGGTTGAGCAGCTTGCCATCGACAAGGTCGTCGGCTTCAAAGCCGTAGTACGCGATCATCGCCGGGTCGTTGCGGAGTGCCGCGGTGGGCGACATCGCCTGGAGCTTGTCGAAGCCTTGTGCGAGTTGGTCTTTGACGGTAAGCCTGCGGTTGATGCCGTTGATACGGAGCTGAGCGGTTTGGTTTTGGGTGAGGGGCTGCGGCTTGCTGCCGGGCGTCGCCAGCTCGACCTGGCCGGTGAAGACGGTGGTGGTGACTTGGTTGCCGTTGACCTCGACGCCGAACTCCGTGCCAAGGTCAATGATGTCGGCGTGGTCAGTGCGGACGGTAAAGCCCTTGGAGGTTTCGGTCTTGCAGAGGCCGACGAGTTTGCCGGTGTGCAGATGCAGGGCGTTGTCGTTGATGAGCTGGATCGTGGCGGGGGCTTGGAGGATCGCGACGGCGCCGTCGTTGGTTTTGATCTC
>JBMZAP010000045.1:0-22985 GCA_049611445.1 Phycisphaeraceae bacterium
GTCCCAAGGGTTGGGCTGTTCGCCCATTAAAGTGGCACGCGAGCTGGGTTCAGACCGGCGTGAGCCAGGTCGGTCCCTATCTGCTGTGGGCGTAGCAACATTGCGAGGATTCTTCTCTAGTACGAGAGGACTTGGAAGGACGTACCCCTGGTGCGCCGGTTGGTCTGCTAAGGCCACCGCCGGGTAGCTAAGTACGGCAGGGATAACTACTGAAAGCATCTAAGTAGGAAGCCCCCCTCAAGATCAGTGTTGCACGCACATTTGTGTGAGAGACCCCTTGAAGACTACAAGGTTGATAGGCGGGAGGTGTAAGGGCCGAAATGCCCTCAGCTGACCCGTACTAATGGTCAATCGCTTCATCATCCCGACCCACAACCCGTGTCGTCGATCATCCTTTTGATCAGCGTCACCAACCGTGAGTCGCACGAAGCACCCCACAACGTTTACGCTCACTTGTTACCAAACACCAAAGCATCGTTCGAATCAATCGCGGATGAACAAAAGGTCCCCAACCCACCTTCATCATCCGTCATAAGCCCACGCCTGGGCCCTTGATCCGAACAAACCAAAAAACCTGTCCCGTCAAGATCCGAAAGGATCAACGGCGGGCATGCTCGAAAGAGCATCGCCCACCTTTGCCGGTGACCATAGTGCTGGGGTCCCACCCGTTCCCATCCCGAACACGGCCGTTAAGCCCAGTATGCCGATGATACTGCCACTGCGGGAAAGTAGGTCATCGCCGGCTTTTTCAACCCTCGTACCCTAAAGGTGCGAGGGTTGTTTTTTGCGCTCACTAACCACACGAGGAAACAGGGCCTGTCTCGGCACTGTTTCTTCGCCTAGTCCTCCTTATGCGTCATGATCATAAAAAACCACCCCGCGTGTTGTGACACGACGCGAGGTGGCTCTAACTGGTTTAAACCGTCCCGCGAATCGTAAGACTCAGCGGGACGACGCTAAGGGTTAAATCCGTCTCGTGATCCTGGAGTGTCTGGGTGAACCACGAGACGGTGTGAATCTAAGCTGCCTCACCAGCGAGTTACGGGGACCGGCGAGACAGCGGGGAAGAGTTTCTCCTCACCCCCGGAATCGGCTCTGCTTGTGTGAATCTGAACAACTTCGCCATGACGTGTCAGCTTTAAGCGACTGCCTGTCGCGGAACAGGTCTGCCTGTCAATTGATCGCAGCGCACTGTCGAATAAATGTTCGGACGCTTCCGCACATGCATCCACCCGTAGACACCCCTTGCATCAAGCCGCGCCACTCTAAATATTGAAAACCGCCCCGCGAATCGTGAGACTCAGCGGGGCGGCACTTTAAATTTGAGACCGCACCGCGAATCATCAGACTCAGCGGCACGGCATTCAGGTTTGTTGCCGCCTCGCCAGCGGATACAAGACCGGCGAGACAGCGGGCAAGAGCTTTCTTCTCACCCCCGGAATCGGCTCTGCTCTCCTGATGCTGAATACCCTCACCGTGACATGTCTGTATTGAGCGGAAAAATGTCGCGGAGGAGGTCGATTTGTCGATTGCTGGCGGCGCGATGTCTAATAAGTACCCGGACGTGACCACGTATGCTTACCCTCAACCATACCCGCGCCATCACCCTCCGCCGTTCCAGCAGGTCATACTTCCGATCAGAGAAGGGGTAGGCCTCGTTTATTCGGCGTTCAATCGCCGAATGTAGAAACATCATTGCAACGACCAGCCTGCGGTCATAAGGTAGTTGCAGGATTTGGATGAACAACCCCCGCTAATGGAATGCATGGTATGAGCCAATCTCAATACTTCAGATCGCTCCTGATCATCGTTGCTTGCCTTCTGTCCGGCCACGCGCTGGCCGCTGCTGAAGACAAGGGAGAGTTGATTTTTAAAGACGATTTTGAGCGAAATGAATCCCAGGAGAAAACGGAGGAGATTGGCAACGGTTGGTCCACCAACAGTAAAAATCGAGCCGCTGGCAACAAGCAGGTGGATCTCAAAGATGGCACGATGCGGATTTACATCCACGAAGTCGCCGACCACGGAGTCTCCGTCAGGCAGCCCGTCGAATTCACGGACGGGACCGTCGAGATGAAGTTTATGCTGGAGGATCCGAAAGATTCGCTCGGCCTCAACTTTGCGGACCTGAAGTGTAAGACGGTCCACGCGGGCCATCTTTGCATGGCTCGGATCTACACCCATTCTGTCCAACTGTCTGATCTGAAAACGGGGGACATGGATCTGACGATCCGAAAAGCGAAGCAAGCAGATGAGTTAACGGCCGAGCAGAAGCAGATGCTTAAAACCAAGAAGAAGAAAGTTCCGCACAAAATCGAAGCGGGCAAGTGGCACACACTGTCGGTCGATATTTCCGGTCAGACCCTGAGCGTGACGATTGATGGCAAGAAGGTCGGGAGTTTCTCGTCCGAAGGCATCGCTCATCCGACAAAACGAATGTTGCGACTCTCCGTTCCCCGCCAGGCGGTAGTGGATGAGATCCGTATTTACGCTCGTAACGCGAAGCCGTAGCGGACAGAAAATAGGGACTGTCCGGCTCTGTTACGACCCTCCTAATGTTCGGCGCACGTCAGGGTAGTTGCGCTCTGCGGCGGCATCGATTACATCATGCAGGATGAAGACCTGCCAATCGCCATGGACGGTGATGAAGTTGGCCCACGAACTCGCGTGTGCCTACCTCCCAACCTTCCGCAACAAGTTCTCGCGTCACGACTTCACGCTTGCACAGCTCTTCGCCTGCCTGGTCCTTCGGGAACACATGAAGCTGACCTACCGACGCCTTGTCGCGCTACTCAACGATAACGACTGGTGCGAGCGACTAGGCATGACGTGCGTGCCGAGCACTGCGACGCTCTGCCGGGCCTTCCACTTCATCATCGATCCACGCAACCTGCATGACGCCCTGGACATCCTCATTGCTGCGGCAAAGCGTGCTGGATTGACCGGCGAAGTCCTGGCGATCGACTCGACCATGTACGACACGCACCACTTCACGCGGCACTACGAGCGGAGACGCAAACAGCACGCAGGGGGCGACGAAAAGCTGATCAAACAACGCAAATCCGAGACGATGAAGAAGATGCCCAAGCTGGCCGTAGGTAGCGACACGCGCTCCCACCTGGTCACGGGGATGATCGCGCACACCGGCGGCGGGTGCGATGCCCCGGACTTCTATTGGCTGATGATCGATGCGTGGTGTCGGTGCAAGCCACACACCGTCCTGGCCGACGCGGGGTACGACTCGGCGAAGAACCACGCATTGGCCCGCGATCAGATGGGGATCAAATCTTGGATCAAGACAGGCATCGGCAGGCCGACGCACAAGCCACCGTCCGATCGGCATCGACGCTACATGCAACGCAAGCTCAAGGGGTCACAGGCCGGCAAACCCTACGGCCAACGCGCACAGGCCGAGACCACCATCAGCATGATCAAACGCAACCTCGGCGGCCACCTGCGAGCAAGGACACAGGTCGGTCGAGAGATGGAGATGATGTTCAAAGTCGTCGTTCACAACCTCATGGTTGTTTAGAGGAAGAGGGTCGTAACAGAGCCGGTCGGGAGTCGTTTTCACTCTTCACTGAATATGACTCCCGACCCCTTTTCTGACCCTTTTCTGACCCCTTTTCTGACCCCTTTTCTTTCGCGGATTTGTGCGCATCAACCCCGCGATGGATCCCTCTGTATGGGATACACCGAATTCGACCGGGCATTGCTGCACGCATGGGAACGCGCCTGCGCCAGGGCCAAAGACGACCCCGCACGGCTGAACACTATCCTTCGCCGTCGGGCGATGGCCACTTACACCCGCCCGCTCCGGTCGTGGTCGCTGGTGCTCCGTGCCAACGACAAACGCATTGAGGACAACAACACGGTCGGGACTGTGCGCATGGACGGCGCGCGAGTTCAGCAGCTCTGCTCGCCTGTTGACATCCCGTACCCCGGGGTCTCGCTGGACGAGGCGGCGCGTCTGTTCGGGGTCAACCGAACGACTGTCTCACGCTGGGCTGACCCGGAAGATTCGCAACGGACCTGTTGGCAGGACGTGCAGCGGCAGATCAACAGGATGAGCGATATGAAGTGGCCGCCGAGTCGGTATCAGGTTGTCGGCAAGCGGCTGATGCTCGAACACTTCCGCAATGCCGCCAACATCAAGCGCAGCGTGACGCGTGTCTGGACGCCGGGGTACTACGGCATCGATCCAAGTGGCGCGGTGTGGTCGGCCGACTGGGGCAGCCTGCGCGTTGGCCTGGCAGACAAGGTGCCGCTTGAATTCGAGCAAGAACTGCAGCGCGTCGATCGTCAATTGAGACGCCAAGCCACGGGACGCTGTGTGTCGCCCGCTGTGCCGCGCGCTCGGGTCTGGCAGTGGATCTGTCCCGAATCCGATGGCGGCTGTGGTCGGCGGGTGTACAAGTTGTACCTGCCGATGCCCGCTTGGACCCTGGTGGATGCCTTTGCGGGTCAGTCCGCACAAGCCTCAGGCGTTGACCCGATGCGTGGTGCGATGTCTGCCTTTTTATGCCTGAAGTGTGCCGATTTACTTTATGAATCTGCGGAGCGTACGGCCTCACCGGGCGTCAATCCGAGTGGTGCGCGACGACATGTTCATGCATCTGACCGCTTCATTAAGCGGATCAGCGGCGGGGTCATGGGTCGGCGGGATGTGTTTACAGATTCCTAATCACGAGAATTTGCAGAATTCTTGTCTATTTTGCCATCAGCCGGGGTATAATCCCCCGGTCGCCAGACAATTGTGTCCGGGGCATGGTTACGGTTAGAGACGAACGTGAAGCAATGCCGGGCGTTCCGGCTAGGACCCGATCGGACTCGAGACTGTCAGGAGCTTCACGATGAAACTCTACGTTGGTAATTTGAATTTTCGTACGACCCAAGAATCGCTCGAAGGGCTCTTCTCCAATTATGGTGAGGTCCAGGAAGTAGCGATCATCACCGACCGTGAAACCGGTCGCCCGCGCGGCTTCGCGTTTGTCACCATGGCAGACGAAGGCGGCAAGGAAGCGATCGAGGCCCTCAACGGCCAGGAGTTCGAAGGTCGCACCCTCAACATCAACGAAGCACGCCCGCGTGAACCACGCGGCGGCGGCGGTGGTGGCGGACGAGGCGGCTACGGCGGCGGTGGCAACCGCGGCGGTGGTGGCGGCGGCGACCGCTGGTAATCAGCGATCCAGCCTCTGCACATGCAGAATCAAAGAAGCGGCGAGCCTTCGGGCCCGCCGCTTTTTTTGCGCTCAACTTTGCCAAGCTTGTGAAAATGGGGTGAGCTGAAACTTTCTGATCCCCGATGCGTCAAAGCCAGTAGCGTGACCTGATAGACTGAACGGGTCTGCATTTATTCTCCGGGCACGTCGAATTGACTGAAGGGGTCATCCGATGATTAGGAAAGTTGAAGGAGTCTGTATGGGTTTGGCGGTTAAACGGTGGCGGGTTGCCGCGCTGGCAGGGCTGATGCTTCTGGCGGGGTGGTTGTCGGTGCCGGCCGAGGCCGCGCGACGCCAGGATCCCTTGGCCGGGCTCAGCAGTTCGCAACGGCGTGTGTTCCAGAACTACACGCGTCTGTTCTGCCAGCAGTTCTTCCGCTTCGATGGTGACCGCTTTGTGCTGCTGCCGAACTACTACCGCGACCGTGAAAACTCCACGGGGCGAACCTATGACCAGGCGTTCGAGGAGATGACCGAGATCGAGGTCATCCGGATCAAGGGCGCGACCAAGGAGATCAAGCACCCGCCGCCGGCTGCGGAGGTCATCGTCGCGGCACGCATCATTCCGCATATCGACGTCGGGCACTATGGCTTTATCAACTCCTGCGTTGTTAAGGAGGTCATCGGCCCGAGAGAGATGATCGTGACCAAGCTCGAACTGATCCCGCCCAGCGAGGTCGGCAGAGAGAACAACGCGATCCGCAAAGCCGCTGTCGAGCGTCAGAAGCAGTACGAGCGCAAGACGTATCGCCTGCTCGGCTTTAATACGGGGCTTCTCGAGCCGGGCCACAAGTACTACGGTCCGCGCAGAAAAGGCCTGCAGGTCGCGGTCATGAGCACCGACCCACAGCACGATTTTGTACTGGTTGACTATGACCGGCTTGAGCGTGTTCGAACCAGCGAATTCGCCGAGGCACTCGCCTACGTGCAGATCGAACCTCTGGCCTTTATCGATATGATCCGTGAGAACAGGGAGAAGTCGGCCAGCAACGGCGACAAGATCTCGCTCATCTCGATCTATCGCCGGTTCTACAACCGTTACCGCCCCAAGCGGCACTCGAGTACCACGCGTCCAGAGATTCGAATTGAAAGGCCTGAGCCGAAGCCCGAAGTTGAAGTCGAAGAGCCGGCCCCAAGGCCCGAGGTCGAACAGCCTGAGCCCGAGCCGGAACCCGAGCCAAGGCCAGAGCCCAAGCCTGATCCTGAAGAAGAAGAGGAAGAGGACGACTGGAACTACGAAGAAGACACCGAGTCAGCGCCGGATCAGCCGACGTTCTTCGGCATCCCGCTGTAGGGTGTGTCTCAAGACAAATGACCAAGGCCCCGCGTGTCAGCGTGGGGTCTTTTTCTATCGATATCACGCGAAAGGCTATACTCTTTACTTGTTCTCACCGCGCTCCATCACGTCTTTAGCACTCGCGCTGATGTTGCTTTTTGGGTTTGCCGCACTGCAGGGCTGCAAAGCCAGGCAGTCACAGGCCACGACGAATGCCGCCATCGCTGAGCAGCACGCGACGACGTACGCCGTCGATCAGTTCGATGTGGAACTGACCCGCATCAATCGCGAACTTCGCGGTGACGAGCGTGAAACTGCAAGGCTGGAACTGTATGCCCAGCGCTGGTCTGCTGTGCAGAACGCGGTCGCCTACCAGGGCACGGACCACCGCGATGCGTTCTATGGCAGCCGATCCTATTGGCACACCGGCTCGACGCGTGGCATCGGCTGGGCGTTTGAAGAGCCGGGCGATCTCGATGAGCCCCTCTACATGGCCAGCAAGGGCAACGTCCTGGTGCAAGGCGATGTCAACAAAGACATCGAGATTGCGGGTAACAGCATCGTCCACATCCTCGGCGACCTCGATGCGACCCTCGATCTCAAGGGTATCTGCGAAGTGATCATTGCCGGGAGCCTGACCAAGAAGGCAACCATCATCTGTGACGGCCAACTCGAACTCTACGTCGGCGGCAATACCGTGGGCATTCTTGGTTCCACCGGCAGTTCAACGATCATCATCGATGGCAACGCAGGGGGAACCATCCAGTCCGGCGCACCGGCGGCAACGCTGACGATCACCGGCGACCTTCTTGGCGACATCCCGCCGCCCAAGAACAAAGACACCATCCTGACGCTTCGTGTCGATGGCTTCGCCCCGACCGAGAAGATGCTCGACCTTGCGACGGCCGGCTTCACGCGTATCAATGCGATCCTGGGCACCTCCAACGTCCCGCCCGGCCTGTACCCACAGGACCAGAATGCCACCCGGCCCAAAACGCGCTGGGTTGTACTCAGACAGCGTACGGAAGAATCTTCGCCGGCTGAGTAATCACGGTGTCGCGGGCGACGCAATCGGTTTGTTCACGTTTGATGACGCCGCTGCGGTTCAAAACCAAATCACCGATAATGCCTCGATGCCCGAACCCCAACACCCCGGCCGACTCAAGCGCGAGCTAGGTCTGTTTCATGCCGTGCTGCTTGGGTTAGGTTCGATCCTCGGCACGGGCGTCTTCGTCTCGATCGGCATTGCCGCGGGGATTGCCGGGCCCGGTGTTCTTATCGCGATCGTCCTCGCCGCGCTGCTCGCGCTCTGTAATGGCCTGAGCAGCGCCCAACTCGCCGCCGCGCATCCCGTCGCCGGCGGCACCTACGAGTACGGCTACCAGTTCCTGCACCCCAAGCTCGGCTTCACCGCCGGCTGGATGTTCCTCCTGGCCAAGAGCGCGAGCGCGGCGACGGCCGCGCTGGCGGTCGGCTTTCTGGTGTTAGAGCAAATCCTTGTTCAGACTTCGTTTAACGATCTCCTGTTTCAATCGGGGATCAGCCATGACACGGCAAAGCTGATCCTCTCGGTCCTGTTTGTCATCGTGACCACGCTGTTTGTTCTGATTGGCTTAAGGAAATCCGCATGGTTCAATGCGATGCTTGTCCTGATCACCGTGGTCGGCCTGCTGATGATCGGCGTCTATATCGCGTTCGGCCTGACGGTTGTGCCAGACGACTGGTGGACACAAGTCAAGTTCCGTTTTGAACGCTACACCTCTGCGGATTTGATGGCCGCGACCGCGTTTATATTCGTGGCCTTCACGGGGTACGGCCGGATCGCGACGCTTGGAGAAGAAGTTCGAAAGCCGAAGAGCACGATCCCGCTCGCGATCATCCTGGCACTGGGCCTGGTCACCGTGCTGTACTTTTCGGTTGGGCTTGTCCTGATCTCGGCCACGAGTCCTTTTGAGTGGCACTACAACGAGGGCGACCTCCTGATGCGTGTCGTCGAACTCAATAATGGGCCTAGAGGTTTGTCAGGCCTGGTCACGCTTGCGGCGATCGCCGCGATGCTGGGTACATTGCTGAACCTGATCCTTGGTCTGTCGCGGGTCGTCCTCGCGATGGGGCGGCGGCGTGACATGCCGACCTTGTTTACAAGGATTGATGCGAGTCATTCGACCCCGGTTCCGGCCGTCATTGGTGTGGGCGTGTTGATCGCTGGGCTGGTCATGATTGGCGACATCAAAACGGCCTGGACTTTCTCCGCTTTCACCGTGCTGATCTACTACGGGATCACCAACCTCGCCGCGCTGCGGCTGCCTAAAGAAAACCGTTTGTACCCAAGGGTTTTCTCGTATGCCGGGCTCGCGGGCTGTCTGTTCCTCTGCTGGTGGGTCCAGCCGATCATCTGGCTGATCGGTCTCGGCCTGATTGGGCTTGGCCTGCTCTGGCATGTCATGGCCCCGAAGATGTTTGGCGTGCCTGCCTTGCCGACCGAGGCCTGTATCCAATGCGGGTATGATCTGCGGGCCTCGGTGGGAAGCTGCCCGGAGTGTGGTACAGCGATTCCCGTTGATGAGTGTTAAATGACTCGAAGCCCACGCCGTCACGACATGGGCTTCCAAACTGCGAAAGACTGACAACCTTGCAACCCCAAGCTTTAATCTTCGATCTCGACGGCACCCTCGCCGACACCATGCCCGCGCACTTCCTTGCCTGGCAGGAAATCCTCGAGCCCACCGGGCTGGTCTTCCCCGAAGACAAGTTCTACTCCTGCGGCGGGATGTCGACGTTCCGCATCATCGAGATGCTCAGTAACGAGCAGGGGATCGAGGTCGATGTCATGGAACTGGCCAAGGCGAAGTACGAGGCCTTCTTCCCCCACATCCCTTCGGTCCAGCGCATCGAGCCGGTTGTCCAGATTGCTGAAGAACACCACGGCAAACTACCGATGGCGATCGCGACCGGCGGCAAACGCGGCGCCGCGGATCCGACCATTGAGCAGGTCGGCGTCGGTCACCTCTTCAGTCACGTCATCACCGCCGACGATGTCGAGCACCACAAGCCGCACCCCGAGACGTATCTGAAGGCTGCCGAGGCGCTAGGCGTCGACCCGACCCAGTGTGTCGCTTACGAGGACGCCGACCCGGGCGTGGTGTCCGCGCGTGAGGCGGGGATGCAGGTGGTGGATGTGCGCGAACTGCTGGCGACGCTCTGATTTTTTTGAACCGCCAAGGCGCCAAGTGCGCTAAGGAAGACAAAGGAAAAGTAGCCACGGATAAAGACGGATTTGCACGGATAATTTTTCATCCGTGAACATCCGTATCAATCTGTGGCAAAAAGACGCCTTGCTGCCTTCCTTGGCTTCTTGGCGCCTTGGCGGTTCAATCAAAACGAATGCTTTAAGACTCTTCTAAACCAAACGTCTTCGCTGCCTGATTGATGTATTGCAGTGGGGGCGCTTCGCCGGTGATCGCTTGCGCGATCTTTGCGGCGTGGATGTGGCAGTTCTCTATAAAGAGCTTGAAACGTTGCTGGGTGCCCGCCGCCGCTGTGCCGGCGACATAGAGGTTGGCGACGTTGGTCTGCATCGTCGCGGGATCGACCTCGGGCTTGCGGTTCTCCTCGACAAGGTTCACGCCAAGCATCTCGAAGAGCGTCTTGTCCTGCAGGTAGCCGGTGAGCAGCAGGACGTGGTCGGCTTCGACGTTTCGTGAGCCGGCGAATTCAACATGTGTGTTGGAGATCTTTGTCACATGGGTGCTTGGATAGAACGTGATTTCGCCGGCCTTGAAGAGCGCCTTGAGTTCAGGCAGCAGCCAGTACTTGATGCCGTTGTCATCGAGGTTGTCGCCGCGGTAGCTGAGCGAGACTCTCGCGCCGGCACGGTGGCAACGCAGGGCGGCCTCAGCGGCAGAGTTGCGTCCGCCGACGATGAGCAGATTGCGATTGAAGTAGTCGTGTGGCTCGTCAAAGTAATGGCTGACGTGCGGCAGGTCTTCGCCGTCGATCCCCAACTCACGCGGCTGGTGCATGTCGCCGATCGCGAGGACCAGGTGATCACACGTCGCGGTGCGATGGGCGGTCCTGACGGTGAAGACGCCTGAGTCATCGCGAGACACCTGCCGTACCGGCTCGTGTGTCGCGATCGGCAGGTCGAACTGCTGGACGATTGAGCGGAGGTATGCGAGGTACTGCTCCCGCGTGGCCTTGGTCTGGTCGGGCGTGGTCAGCGGGACGCCAGCGATACCAATGCGTTCGGGCGAAGAAAAAAACTGCGCCTGCTTCGGATACCACGTGATCGTCTGGCCAATGGCCCCGGCCTCGAGGTGCAACAGGTCCACGCCGAGTTGCTTAAGCACAACATGCAACTCAAGCCCGATTGGACCGGCCCCGACGATGATGGCCTTGTGGTGAGACATCGCCTGATTGTAGTTGTGTTTGAACCGCCAAGGCGCCAAGACGCCAAGGAAGGCAATTTTTAAGAATGGATGATTCTCTTGATACCTTCTTTGAGAATCGGGGTGTTGAAGTTGATGATGAGGGCAAGTTGATGGCCGGTCGCTTTGAGGTAGGCGAGGGCTTGGGCTTCGTGTATCGCGGCGATTGTATCTACCGTTTTCAATTCAATGACTAATTGCCCTGCGACAAGAAGATCAATCCGACCTTCTCCAATCAATTCACCCTTGTATTCCAATTGAACAGGTGATTCAGTGGTGTGCGGGATATCCTTCAGCTTCAATTCAATCGAGAGTGCACGCTGGTAGCTGCGCTCAAGAAACCCAGGCCCAAGGATTCGATGCACTTCGATCGCCGCCCCGATCACTTCATGGGCTAAGCGATCAAGCTCCACGCTTGGTTCATGCATTGATACCCTCCGGAATTGGGCGTTCCTTGGCGCCTTGGCGTCTTGGCGGTTCAATACAGCCTTGGACAACTCACCGCTGCGGCTGCATCTTGCGGACTTTGTCGTTGACTTCAAAGCCGCGTTGGAAGCTGAGCAGCAGTTTGTGGACGTTGTTGATCGTGGGCAGGTAGACCGAGCCCTGGCCGTCGAGCTGGAGCTGTTCGGTCTTGTCGACCAGTGCTTCGAGCTGGGGCCGGACACGCTCGCGGGACGTCATCAGGAGCGTGCGAAGCTGTTGCAGTTCGGTTTCGATCTCATCGATATCAGATTTGTTCACCATTGCCAGTACTCCAGAACACGAGACGGGGGAAGAGGCCTAACACCAATTCATCGATCGGCCAAGGCTTCTTGACGCAGTGAATGAACGACCTGATGGTCCGCTGTTCGAGTTCTCGGACGTTGCTGGAGTAGATATCATGCGGCCCATGCCACCGAAGATCCGTTTCAAGACGCCAGGCCTGTTCGTGACCGGGACCGACACCGAGGTCGGCAAGACCGTGATCGCCTGTGCGATCGCCTGGGCACTGCGCCAGCAGCGAAGCGGGGCGAAGGTCGCGGTGTGCAAGCCCATGGCGACCGGCTGCGAGAAACGACGCGAGGGGCTGGTCAACGAGGATGCCGAGGCGCTGGCTCACTTCAGCGACTGTCGACTGCCTCTGGATGTGATTAACCCGATCCGCTATCGCGAACCGCTCGCACCGGCGGTCGCCGCCAGACAACTCAATGAATCGACGCCTTGGGAACTGTTAGAGGATGCATCACGGCAGATCGATGCCTACGGCGACGGACTCATTGTCGAAGGGGCCGGCGGGGCGATGGTGCCGCTGGACGCCGATGACCCCAAGCTGACCTGGCTGGACACCGGGTGCTTTGGCTTGCCTGCAGTCGTTGTCTCGCGGGCCGGGCTGGGCACGCTCAATCACACGGCTATGACGGTGAAGGTGCTCCGAGACAGCGGTGTGAAGGTCGCTGGGGTGGTGATCAATGGATATGAGCCGGACGAGGCCGCCGCGATGTCTCAGGACCCCTCGCTGCCGGGCAATCCCCGCGGGATCGAGATGATGACGGGGGCGAAAGTGCTCGCCCTGGTGCCCCGGCTGGAGCAGGGGGTGACGCCAGGGGACGGGCAGATCGCCTCGGCCGTGCTGGACACGGTCGCGACGGTGGACTGGTGGCGGCTGTTGGGGGCTTGAGCGATGCAACCGCCGCGTCGCACGCGGGCGGACGAACGGTCACGATGTGTGCGATGGTTTTGCAATACCGTCGTGAATCAGGCGTGTCCTTGTTGGTCCGCCCGGGCGTGGCCCGGCGGCTGTGAATCCCGGATATACTTGTCCTTCTGCGCCTCGGGATGCCCGGGGCGGATCGATCAAGCGACCGAAATCGGAGCCTGCTGAACGTGCTCAAGTTCCTGCGTAAGAATCAGAAGTGGATGTTGGTGATTTTCTGTGCCGGCCTGATGGTGGCATTTTTGATCCCGCAGGCCGTTAGCCAGTTCGCCCCCAACCCCGCGAAGGCGGTTGTGGCCACGCTGTACGACGGCAAAGAAATCACACGCGAACAGATCGTGCGCGTCAGCTCGGACATCCAGATGCTCCGTCGCCTGCGCGTCGAACCTTTGCCCATCCCTCCGGTCATCCCGCAGACCGGTTCGGAGCGCGACGATGCGTTGGCATGGATCATGATCCAGGAAGCGGCCAAGCGCAATGGCCTGGGCGCCAGTCAGCAGGAAGCGTTCAACCTGATCGCGACCGTCCTTGGCTTGCAGGACTTCGACTCGCTCGAAGCCCGCGCCAAGGAACTCAACGCCAATGCCGCCTACCTTCTCGAGATCGCTCGGCAGTACCTCGTTGCCGAGCAATACCGACAGTTGGTTTCAGGTATTGAGTTCAGCCTGCCCGAGGCAGAAGAAGACTCCGATTCGCCCGGCATCCGCCGCGTCATTGCAATGTCTCAGGCCAGTCAGTTTGTTCAACAACTCACGCAGGACCCACGGCAGCTGATGCAACTGGCGATGATCCGCGGCACGAGCCCGGACCGCGTGCTTGAGCAGATCCTGGTCGAGCAGGGGCTGGTCGCAGCGATTCAGGGCCACGAGCGTTTCAGCGAGACCGAACTGCGCTATGCCCTGCAGCGCGAGTATGGCGAGCTGGACCTGACGGTTGTCGTGCTCGACGCGGAGGACCGTCTGGAGACAACGTCCGTTGATGATGCGTACATCAAGTCGATTTTCGATCGTTTTGCCGACGACCGCCCGGGCACGGGTGAGCCCTATGGTGTCGGTTACCGCGAGCCGGACAAGGTACAGCTCGAAGCGATCCGCATCCCGATCGATGCGGTGCGTGCCAAGATCGCCGAGTCGATCACGCCCGAGGACGTTCGCAAGTACTACAACGAAAACCGCTCGAGCTTTATCGACTTCAGCGCGCCTGCCGAAGGTGAAGAGCCGAGCGTGGGCCCTGCGAAGCTGACGTTTGAGCTGCGTGATCAGATCCGTCAGACGCTGACCGAGCTGCGTGCTTCGGAAAAGGTTCGCGAGATCGCGCAGGCGGCTCGACTGCGTTTGAATGAGGACGCACGTGGCCTGCCGGATGACGGGATCTACAAGCAGTTGCCAGAAGATTTCAAGCCGACACCTTTGCCGATGCTGGCATCGGAGATTGAGTCGGAGCACGGGATCGTTCCTGAGATCATCATTGTCGAGGACTTTGTGTCCTCGCAGGACATCGTCGAGACCTCCGCGTTTACGCAGGCCTGGCTCAGCAAGATGCCGTCGGCGATGGTGAAGCTGCCCGATCAGCAGTTCGGCACGATGATGGATGTGCCGGTCCCACAGACCGTGATCGGCGGCCGTGCCGGTTTGTTCGCGACAGAGGTGCCGGAGTTCGGGCAACAGAATGGTCGGCCGATCCGCTTTGCCGACTATCTGACCGCGGCGCGTCCGTTCCTCGAACCCGAGGTACGCGAGCAGGCCACCAACGCGCTTCAGATCGGCCTGCCCGGGTCGACACTGCGTGATATCACCGGCTCAACCTACGTGTTCCGTATCACCAAGGCCCAGCCCTCGCGTCCCGCGACAGACATGACGCCGATCGCCGAACAGGTGAAGGAAGATGCCAGCCGCATCAAGGCCTACGAAGCGCTTGCCGAAGAGCAGGCCGCGTTGCTGGAGCGGGCTGCTGCCCAGTCCATCGAGCGCCTGATGCCTGACGCCGACGCAAAGAGCACGCTCACGGGTCTGACACGTTCCGCGGCGACGCAACGCTTTGGTGCCTTCATCGAAGGCGTCAGCTCGTCACGGCCGATCGTCGAGCGTGCTTTCCAGATCGCCGACGACCTCATCGCGACGACCGGCTTCGATGCGGCCGGCGAGTCGGATCGACTGTTCTCGGTGGAACTGCCCGGCGACTACAAGCTTGCACTGGTTCGTATCGATACGTTCCGAGCGATGACGCGTGCAGCATTCGAAGAGCAGGCGGCACGTCCCGCATCGCTCTCGCTTGCCACCAGCCTTGGCGCGACACAGCCCCTGGATCCGCCGCTCTCGTTTGAGGCGCTGCAGCGGTACACCGACTTCGCCTGGGGCGAAGGGTTCGGTCCGGAGGAAGAGGGCGACGAAGCTGAAGAAGCTTCGAGCGAAGCCGAAGAAGCGTCCGAAGACGCGGAGTAGGTGTCAGCCCACGCTCGACCCGGCAGGGACTTCCTTGCTGGGCGCTAACAGCACGACGTCCTTGAGTTCCTCGCCGTCCATCGCGGATGCAGCGAGCAGCATGCCGTTGCTTTCTTCACCACGGATCTTCCGAGGGGCAAGGTTGGCGACGATGATGATTTGCTTGCCGACGAGGTTCTCGGGGTCATAGAACGCCTTGACGCCAGCACAGATCTGACGCTTTTCAGTACCCAGATCGACCTGCAGCTTGAGCAGGCGGTCGGCGTTGGGGTGTGCCTCGGCCTCGGTGATCGTCGCGACACGCAGGTCGAGCTTGGCGAAATCGTCGTACTGGATAGTCTCTTTGGTGTCCATGGTGGGCTCGTTGGAGTGGGGTTTGTGGGCGGAAAGTGTAAGCGTTTTACGCTGGGTTGTCGCATCGCCGATTGGAATACTGAACCTCGGGCCACGATTGTCGTCTAAACGGGCGGCCAGCTGCGGCCGATGGCCCGTGCTCGACCGATAGAATAGAACAACGTGACCGACCCCATCCAACAACGCAGACGCAGACGGACACGACGCAAGTGGGTCTTGCGCATTGCCTTGCTGGTGCTCTTTCTCGCCGTTGCGACGCCGCTGGGCGTTGTCTGGTGGTACACAAGGCCCGCCCAGCTCATCCCGGTGATCCAGGAGGCCCTGCTCGAGTCCACCGGCTGCGAAGCGACCATCGACAACGCAAAGGTCAATCGTAAGGGCGAGATCTCCCTCGAAGGCATCACCCTGCGCATCCCCGGCGTCGATGGCGAGTTTGGCACGCTGCTCTACGCCGACCGCATCGAGATGGTCGGCGAACCCGCGGGGCTCCTCGACGGGTCTTACCGCCCCGACAGCATCGAGATCATCAAGCCCACGCTCCACCTCATCGAGCAGGTCGATTCGGGCCTGTTCAATTACGAATTGCTCAAGGCCCCGGACGACGGCGACTCGGACGCGCCGATCCCGCAGGTCACGATCACCGAAGGCGTGATCCGCTTCGACCAGCTCCAGCCCGACCGACTCGTTGCGCTCGGAGAAATGGCCGTGCAGGGCGAACTCAAACCAGACACCGGCAAGCCCAAGGCCTACCAGTTTTCTCTCTCCGAGACGGACGCGCCGGCCGGCGTCGAGAACGTCATGTTCACCGGCGCGTTCGACTTGAGTGAGCCATCGATGGATGTGACGGCTAAGAACTTCCGCTTCCAGGACGAGCAGCGCTATTTCCTGCCCAGCAACTACCGCAAGTGGTGGACGCGACTCGCACCCGACGGTGCTGTACCGGAACTCAAGCTTTCCATGCGGCCCGATCCACAGGGCAACCTGGACCTGCACGAGGTGCTGCTGCGCTTTGTCGATGTCAGCCTCAACATGAATGTGCTGGACATCGACGACCCGCAGCAGTACGAGACCGCGTTCCTGCTGCACATGATCCGCGGCCGCATGTCCCAGCTCAATGGCGAAGTGGCGATCCAGCATGTGGGCGACAGCCACGTCTTCACGATCACCGGCGATGGCTCGATCGACCAGTCGACGCTTGGCCTGAGCCCGTTTACCTACTCGATCACCGGCGGCGGGGGGCTTGGCGAGGAAGACCCGTTCTCCATCGATATGAAGACCACGCCTTTTACCCTCAGCGAAGAGTACCAGTACGTCCTCGCCTACAACCCGCTGACCGCGGACGGCTACAAACGCTTTCGCCCCAGCGGCACCTTTCAACTCTCGGCCCACTTCGGCTCGCCCGGCGTTGACAAGCCCGATGAGTGGAGCGTCGACCTCAGCATTCTTAACGCAAAGATGACCCATGCCATGTTCCCGCTGCCGCTGGAGAACGTGAAGGGCGAGATCCGCATCAAGCAGGACTACGTCGCGATCGGCACCGACCAGCCGATCACCGCCAAGGCCATTAACGGCGCCGACCTCAAGCTCAGCGGCTTTGCAGCACCGGCCAGCGATATCGCAAACGTTGTGCTGAAGGTCGAGATACAGGATCTGCCGATCGACAGCGCAGTGCGCCGCGCGCTCGAACCCAACGCGCAGAAAAACCTCTCGCGCTTCATGGATGCAGACGCCTATGACGCGCTCGTGCAACAGCAACTCATCATGCCCGGCAGCGCCGAGCAACCCACCGCACCCCGGTTCGACCTCGGCGGCAAGGTCGCGGTCGATGTCGATATCAAGCGGCCCTTCGGCGAAGACGCCGACTACTCGGTCACCGCAACCGTCGATGCCAAGGGCCTGAGCCTGCTGTTTACAGACTTCCCGTACCCCGTCACGGTTGACTCGGGGCAGGTCGTCATCGGCGGCGACTATGTCGACATCAACGACCTGAACCTCGGCTCACCGACCGGGGCCGGCCTGACCCTCAACGGCAAAGCCACCCGCGCGAAGGACGGCAGCTACCACCCGAATGTCACCATCAGCAACGCCGCGATCCCGATCGATCCACTCCTGCTCAGCGCCTTGGGAGACGACGCCGAGCAGTTGATGCTCGATCTCGGCGTCAGCGGTTTGGCGAGCGTCAAGGGCAAGGTCTTCCAGCACGACGGGATGGACGAGCCGGATCTTGCATTGGACGTTGAATTGAGCGGCGGCCGAGCCACGCCATACGAGGGGCGTGTCACGCTCGAGGATGTATCGGGCACGTTCAAGCTGTCCGCAGGCGATCTGCAAGATCTTGAGATCAAGGGCCGCTATGGCGACAGCGACATCGCCATCAAGGGCAACGTCGACTGGTCCGGACCGGACGATTCGACCACTGCAGCGCTGCAGTTTGTCTGCCCGCAGATCACGTTCGCCGAGGAACTGATCGACGTGCTCCCGCCTGACAGTGAACTGCGTGGTCAACTGACCGAGTTGTACAAGGCGTATGAGCCCGAGGGTGTCGTCACGGCTGTGCTTGACTGGCAGCCCAGGCCCGGCGACACGCCCGATGGGTTCCAAGCCAGTATCACGCCCGAGCGCCTCGCGCTGAATCTGCTCGGCGGGCGTATGAGCTTCACCGATATGAAAGGCGGTGTCATCGTCTACACCGACCTCATGCAGCTCAACGAACTCAGTGGTTCCTTCGAGGACGACGACGGCACAACCGGTCGGCTTACCGCGTCGGGCGATATCGGCTTCGACGACGAGCCGCGCGTTGGACTGAATTTCACCGGGCATACCAGCGCGATCGGTCCGACCGCGCGGCTGATGCTGCCCGACGCGGCGGGGACGGTCATCGATGCGTTGCAATACAAAGGCTCACTCAAGCTCGACGAAGCCGAGCTCATCATGACCAACACCGGCGGGGCGTCGCAGACCACACGATTCTCCGGACGCTTTCGCATGCCCGATGCGGAGATGGTCCTCGGCGGCCTGCCGATCACGGCCTTCGAAGGCTCACTGGGTGTTCAAGTCAACGATACACCCGACGACGAAATGCCCGCGATGGCGTACGTGCTCCAGGCCGATCGTTTCCTCGCCAGTAATCGCGAGGTCAAAAACTTCCGCATCACCGCAGACAACACCAGCAGCCCGAACGTGCTCCGCACCAACCGTGGCACGGGGTCGATCTATGGCGGGACCCTGGTCGTCGAGGCCTCGGCCGACCTCTTCGCCGATGGCGGTACCCGGCTCAACGCCTCGATCCATGACGTCGAGCTCTCGCCGATGCTCAACCCCGAAGAGCCTTGGCGCGAGCAACCCAACCGCAAGCTGATTCAGCGTGATCTGAAGTCCGGCCTCATCAGCGGATCGCTTCTGCTGGATACCGAGTACGACAAAGATGGCGAGCGCTACGGCCGGGGCAGCCTGCAGTTCCGCGATGCCGAGTTGTTGTCGAATAATCCCGTCGGCCTGTTCCTTGTTCAGGCGATGAACCTGAACCTGCCCGACCGCCGGGGCTTTGACCGCGGCGCGGCTGAGTTCGATATCACCGGCAACCGCATCGTGTTCAACGAGTTGTGGATGGAGACGCGTGGCAAGGAAGTGAAGCTTGCCGACTACCCGGTATTTACCCAGGGCCTGCGCATCGCGGGCAACGGCATCGTGACCTACCCCGAGGCAGAGCTGGACCTGCGCCTGCAGACCGAGATCACCGGCACTGCCGAGGGCATCCCGTTCAGCGAGCTGATCAAGATCTTCCGCAACGAACTGATCGGCATCCGCGTCAAGGGCACGCTCGCCGACCCGAAGGTGAACTACAAGGTGCTCCGCGACACCCGCAGCGCGTGGGAGCAGTTGCTAAGGCCGCAAGTAGATTCGCCTTGACTGTATTGAATCAACGCCCGCCGAAGAAGCCTGAATTGAAGGCTTGATTGATGCCTTCCGGCGTCAGGACGACGCTCAGGGTTGCTTCGCCGTCGATGTCGTCGTAACCGAGGACGACGCCCAGAGAAGCGCGGGGCAGGCGGCGGTCGAGGGTGACATTGATCGTACGGGAGCTGCCTTCGCCAAAGTCGATGACCTGGAAGAGGCCCGCCCGGTACTTGCTCGTGAGCTGAAGCTGGGCACCGTAGCTGAGCAGTCGTGCATCGACCGGGTCGATCTCACGGTAGGCGATGAAGCTCGACAGGCGGTCGGTGTGGGTGTTCTCGATCCCGACGCGCCACTGGACGACGTTGCCCGCGTCGAAGTTGTGTGTCAGGTCGCCTGTGATCGCGGTGGCCTCAGTGACCGCCCACATCAGTTCGCCGTAGAAGTGGTCGTCGCCGAGGGTGTACTCCGGTCGGTAGCTGTAGTACCGGCCGATGGAGGTCGGGTTGGGGGCGTCTTCGGTCGCAAAGATGAAGTCGGTGCGGAGGGTGATCCAGTCGATCGAGCGGCTGCGGGCCGGGCCGCCGCGCTTGGTCTGCCAGGTCTGCAGAGCGCCGATGCGGAAGACGCCGCCCTCGGTCAGTCGCTCGACCTCGGGATCGTAAATGGGAAGGTCGGCGGCTTCGATCGTCGTGCCATAGAAAGCGAGCGTGATACTGGGCTCGATGATGTGACGCAGGCCGTTGACGTCGAGCAGTTCTGAGGTGAAGTCGTTGTCGGTCTTGGTGATGGCGGTCGAAGCGCGAAGGCCGGCCCCACCCCAGAGCCGGGCCTGGTCGTCGTTGCCGCCATTAAAGGTGGCAAAGTCCGTGTCGTACGCGGTGACTCGGCCGACAGCGAACGGCGTGAAGTCATAGACCCCGGCCCGGAACGGTGCGGCGATCTCTGATCGCGAATCCAGACGGGTCACGATCGAGCGGGGGAAACCGGCAGCGATCGCCGCGGCATCAAAGCTCGTACCCGGTGCGATACCAAACGCAGCGGCAGATTGTGCAGCGGTAAAACCACGGTCGCCCGGGCTGTCGTCACCAAACACCGCACGCATTCGTCCCACGCGCGACTCGTGGTAAAAAGTCGCACTGTCGTCGAGGACGGACTGGATCAGTCGGTACTCAAACTCGGGCAGCTTGTTGACGGTGTAACCGGGTGTCAGCAGCGGGGCGTACTGCGGGGTGAAGTTGTTGACTTCGCCTTTGATCAGCGCGGTCAGCGCCCAGTCGTCTTCCGCCTTCTTAAAGTACGCGCTCGTCTCGTACTCGCTCTCGGCATAAGCCTCCTGCTGGAAGAACTCTTCAAGGAAGGTCGGGTCCGAGACCGAGTTGGCCTCGACCCAGAGTTCCCAGCCGGCGGGCAGTTCCTGGCGGTGTCGTGTGCGGAAGAAGCCGCGTGTATCGCCGTCGAAGGCGACACCCAGGCGATCTGCAATCTCGTCGGTGCCCGAATCGCTGGGCAGGAAGTAGGCGGTGGTGTCGCCCCAGGCGCCATCGCGTTCGTAGTCGAGTTCGGTGCCGACGGCCAGGCCGTGCTCACCGCGAAAATCGATGTTGGCCAACCAATCCACGCCCTCAGGGGCCTGCATATTGGTCAACGCGAACAGATCCCACTTTGTCTCGATCTCTGCACCGTTTTCGCTCTCGTAGCCCACCTCGACGCGGCGGAGCGGGATTGCCCCGGCATCGGCGGTTGTATTAGGCCAGAAGAAGATCGGCGTCTCGCCGACGTTTACCTTCACGTCCTCTGCCGAAACAATATTCTGAGTTGACCCATCATCGCGACGGGCCTGCTGCAGCGTGATCTTGCTCGCGCCGATCGACAGGTGCGGCTTGGCGAATTCGCTGGTGGTGAAGATCGCTTCTTCGGCATCGAAACTGTCGGCTGAGGTCTGGCGGATCACCTCGGCCCGCATGTACAGCGGCACCTTCTGCCGAACGTCGTAGCTGTACACGACCGCATCGAGCAGGGTCGCCCGGTCCGAGGCCAGGTCGTAATACGCACGCGGTGCACGGACCGTAATGTTGCCGTCACTGACGACCGCGTCATCTTCAAGGTAGACCCCGCGGACTTTGCCCGCGTCGAGTTGGGCCTGCGGTGTCGTATCAGGCGCGTCTTCCTTGTCCAGGAAGATGACGATCTTCTCTGCGGTGAGCAGGACGTCTCGCCCCTCGTCTTCATCCTCGTAGAGCACGCGGACACCGCCGATGAGGATGACGGCGTCTTCTTCTTCGCCGCGCTGATAGACGATGCGATCGACCGAGCCATAACGGACCGTGCCACGCGTGGGCAGGACCGGACGGTCCACGAGTTCATCATCCTTGAGGACTTCGCCGGGCTTGGGCAACTCGATCTTGCGCCGCTGTGCTTCGATCTCGGCCCGCCGTTTCTCGCGCAGGCGGAGTTGCTCGGGGGTCAGCCCGCCATCATCGGGGACGGGCCGGGTCGGTCGGGCCAGGCGATCGTCGTATTCGGCGATGCGCTGAAGCGCGGTGGTGACAAGCGTCGACTGGGGCAGGGACTCTGCTTGGGCCAGTTCTGCGGTGAGTTCGACTTTGCCTCTGGACGAGACGGTGACGAGCAGGTGCTTGGCGTCTGCCTGGACGCCGCCCCCACCGATCGACTCAGGGTCTTCAAACACAAAGGCCAGATCACGGACGGTTTCGCCCAGGACGGGTCTTTTCTGGATACGGACGAGGGCTTTCTGGTCGGTGAAGCCGTAGCCGCCGACGCTGACTTTGACATCGCCTTCGAGCAGCAGCAGTTTTGCGTCGCCGGCCTGTACGAGGGTCGCGCGGTCTGCCCGCAGCGAGACGTTCGACAGCAGCACCGGTTCCTCGGATTGTGCGTGGGCACCACCCGCGATGAGCAGCCCGAGCACGACCCCGACCATTATGAACCATGACCTCATGCGTCGGATGATAATGCCTGTTGCGATCGCAGGCCATCGCGTGCCGCGCATCACATCAATCTCCAGCCAGATGCAGTGCGGGCGGTTCAGTCGCTTGCTCGGCAGCAGGCGGTGCATCCGTTACCGGGCTGAGCACCGCGATCTGCCAGATATCCAGCCAACTGGTCTTGAACAGGTAGTTCACGTGAAGGTCGGTGCCCTTGAGGCAGTCTTCCAGCGCGAGATCGCTCTTCCATCCAATTTTCATGAAGATCGGGTTGAGCAGCGTCTCGAAGAACGCGACGACGCGGTTGTGTGCGTGGAAGTGGTTCAGCAGCACGATCGTCCCGCCGGGCTTGACCAGTCGTTGGGCCCAGAGCAGCAGCTTGTTGGGTTCGTGAACCACGCTGATCGTGTGGGCGATCATGATGTGGTCAAATGATCGCTCGGCCAAGGGCGGGAACATCGCGTTGGCCTGGACCAGATAGACCTGGTCCAGCTTGTGCTCGTTTTTTTTGTCCATCGCCTTGGCGAGCATGCCGGCCGAGAGGTCCGCGCCAATGACGGTGATGTCGTCCGCATACTCGGGCAGGGTCATCCCCGTCCCGACGCCGAGATCCAGAACGACGTCGCCTGCTTCGGTACGCAGGTGCGACATGGCCGCGAGATGCCGTTTGTGGACCAGCGCACCGAAGGTCTTGTCGTAGAAGAGCGCCCAGACGTCGTAGCACTTG
>JBMZAP010000046.1:0-22709 GCA_049611445.1 Phycisphaeraceae bacterium
TTCTACATGGAGATTGCCAAGCTTCGCGCCGAGTTTCAGCCGACTGCGCAGTGACGGGCTGGTGTAGAGCCAGGCGAATGCAAACAGTGTGAACAGGCCGCACCACATGGCGATGGTCAGTTTTCGGATAAGCGGGTCGTCCAAAGACAACAGGCCGATGATCCCAACGAGCAGGACCAGCCCAACAAGCCCGCAGAGGCGATCGATGGCAATGCTGACCACGGCGTCAGCCCGCTGTTGCGTACCTTTTGCTGCGTAGAAGGCCTTCATCACATCGCCGCCTGTCGTGCCGGGCATGCAGAGGTTGAAGAAGTATCCGGCAAGTGTCAGCCGACCCACCCTGCCGGGGCCGACATCGATCCCCCGGGCTCGCATCAGGCGCCACCAGCGCAGGGTCGCGAGCAGGACGATGGGGATAAAAAGCAGCCCCCCCAGCAATAACAGCTTGGCGTCGGCCTGCCGTACGATCGTCAAGAACGACGGCTTGAATTGGGGTTGATCGTGTCCGGTACCGAGTTCAGATTTGTCGATCCAGGCCCTGTACGAGATCCTGGATGCGCCCGGATCAGGATAGAACCCGATCCAATAGGCGTCATTTCTTTCTTCGTAGATCTCGAATGCGCGGCCATGCTCGCCGCCGCTCACCTGCTCGTAAGCGGTATAGCCGGGTGGAAGCCAAACCTTGTCGGTCCATGTGAGCGTATAGAGGATGTACGCCACCCCCAGTGCCGCGATGAGCATCCTGATCATCCATCCCAGATGCTTTTTCATCGCGGTCTCAGTCGAGGTCCAAAGTTGCAGTGGCTGGTGCAATGTCTGCACCGGGCCATAGAATAAGTCGAACCTCTGAGGACCAAACGATGAATTTACGTCACCAACTCACCGCCCTGCTGCTCTTAATCTGTGTCTGTCTACCCGCGACGGCTCTGGATGATGAGCACTGGAAGAAGGCCAGCGACGCGATCGACAAGGGGGTTGCGTACCTGCGTACCCAGCAGGCCGAGGACGGCTCGTGGATGCCCGATATGGGACCGGCAGTCACAGGTCTTGCGCTGACCGCCCTGCTGAACCAGCCAAACGTCGGCCCTGATGATCCCACTGCGAAGAAGGCCATCGCATACATCCTCAAACACGTTCAGAAAGACGGTTCGATCCGCCAGGGGCCCGATGGCATCCTCGCCAGTTACAACACGGCTCTGAGTCTCTCGGCCCTGGCGCCTGTGAGCAACGACCCCGAGGTCGCCTCCGCGATCAAGGGCGGCCAGGAATTCCTGAAGGGCACACAATGGATCGTCGGCATGAAAGACCCCGACGGCAAGGTCATCGATGAAAAGCACCCGTACTTCGGTGGCTTCGGCTACGGCAAGCATGGTCGGCCTGACATCTCCAACACCCAACTCGCACTCCAGGCATTGCACGACACGGGCGTCGATTGTGAAGACCCGGTCTTTCAGCGTGCCCTGTCTTTCCTGAATCGAATCCAGGCAACCGAAGACAATGATCTTTTTAAGGACAAGTTCGAAAAGCTTGATGGCGGGTTTATCTACTCGACTTCGGTGAATAAGGATGCGATCGGCAAGCCTGAGTCCAAGGCCAACCAGGATCAGATCGACGAGGCAAAGGCAGGTCGCGAAGTGTCCGGCCTGCGCAGCTATGGCAGCGTGACGTATGCAGGCTTCAAGTCGATGATCTATGCCGACCTTGATCGCGACGATCCGCGCATGGTTGCAGCGATGGACTGGATCTCAAAGAACTACACGCTTGACCGGAACCCCGGCATGCCCGACAAGCAGAAGCTCCAGGGGCTTTTCTACTATTACCTGACGATGGGCCGGGCGCTGAATGCCTACGGCAGCAGTACGATTACCGTGAAGTCAGGCGATACGAAAGAAAAACGCGACTGGGCAAATGACCTGGTCGATACGGTTGTCTCGCAGCAGCATAAAGAGGGTTGGTGGGCCAACAGCGAGACCCGTTGGCTGGAAAGCCAGCCGGTGCTGGTGACGGCTTACTCGATCATCGCTCTGCAGAACGCGATTGACTGATCTCCGGCTTATTCCCGCATAATGATCAGCCGTGGCACTCGCCGTGTCGCGGCTGTTTCTTTTGGGGCCATGTTGACGATACACTGCATAGCTGAGCCCTGTTGGCAAGGACGCCATGATGGATCGACGCAAAACATTTCTCATCCTCGCAACAATCGGGGCAGTGCTGGTCTCGGTACCGTTTCTGTACGAGCTTGTTGCTGGTCCAAGCGATCCGATCCTGCCGAGCCCGGCCGAATACTTCCCGGTACAGGACCCCGATTCGGGCAAGTGGGGTTTTATCGATCGGGAGGGCAACGCGATCACCCCGCTGTCGTTTGACTGGGCGGGCGACTTCCGACAAGGCCGCGGACTCGCTGAGTTAGACGGTGCGATGGGCTTCATCGATACCACGTACCGGGACACGGGCAAGTGGGCGATCTACCCGCAGTTTGAATTACGAGATGCTGGTGATCAGTCAGCGTTTGGTTTCTTTGACGGCCGAGCGCTGGCACGTGACGACGATGGGCGCTGGGGTTATATCGGCACCGATGGCAAATGGGTGATCGAGCCGAGGTTCCACGAAGCGCGGGACTACCCGGGTGTGCCTGCAGGAGATTTCTCGGATGGTCTGGCGTGGTTTCAGGCGGTGGAGATGAGCGTGCGGAACAAGTTGGATGAGAATGATGAATTCGTCCGTGACGAGGAAGGCAACCCGGTCAAAGAGGACTATCCCCGCCGCAAGGTGGGCTACATCAACCGCAAGGGCAAGGTTGTGATTGAGCCCCGCTATGAGATGGCCAACGACTTTGGTGAAGGGCTTGCTGCGGTACGGATTAAGTCGCACGACAGCTGGGGTTTTATTGACAAGGAAGGCGGGCGAGTGATCTCCCCACGCTTTGCAGAGGTTGGTCGGTTCAGTGATGGGCTCTGCCCGGTGGCAATGAACAGCCGGTGGGGCTACATCGATTCCAAGGGCGAAGAGGTCATCGCGATGCAGTATGACGAGGCCCGCGCCTTTTCAGACGGGCTCGCGGCAGTCCGCGTTGGCGACAAGTGGGGCTACATCGATCGTGAGGGGCAATGGGCCATTACCCCGACGTTTGATGACTTTCAGGACTATGGTCACCCCGGCGATCCCCGGCCGTTCGAGAACGGCTTGGCGCGTGTCACGCTGAACGGAGAGCGGGTCTATATTGACCCGCGTGGCGAGCAGGTCTGGCCAAAGGACTAGATTGCTTGGCGGGTCGTATCGCTGGCGGCCTGGTGCTTTGCCTGGCGGATGGCGAGTTCAATCGCGCACTTCATCGATCCGGCGTCGGCCTTGTTTTTGCCAACCAGGTCAAACGCCGTGCCGTGGTCGGGGCTGGTGCGGATGATGGGCAGGCCAAGTGTCGTGTTGACCGCTGAGTCGAAGGCCAGCATCTTGACGGGGATCAGGCCTTGGTCGTGGTACATCGCGACGAAGAGGTCGTACTTGCCAAGGTGCTTGGGGGTAAAGAGCGTGTCGGCGGGGAACGGTCCGCGGGCATCGATACCTGCCTTGATGGCGACATCAATTGCCGGCCGAATCAGGCGCGTTTCTTCATCGCCGAAGAGCCCGTCCTCGCCTGCGTGGGGGTTCAGTCCGCACACCGCGATCTTGGGCTTGGCGATGCCGAGTTGCTGCATCGCATCGTTGCCCAGATCAATCGCATCGAAGACCCGCCCGATGGTGAGCTGGTTGCGGATATCCATGAGCGGGATGTGGATGGTCGCAAGGATCGTGTTGATCTCTTTGGCGTGGAACATCATCGCGACACGCTTGGACTTGGTCCGTGCCTGCAGGTATTCGGTGTGGCCCGGCCAGCGGTCAAAGCCCGCGAGCGACCAGGAGGTCTTGCTGATGGGGGCGGTGACCAGGGCCTCAATGCCCGCTGCATCAACAGGGCGCTGAGCAGCGGCAAGCGCGTCGTCGATGAACCGCCGGCTGGCCTGGCCGCCCTGCTTGGTGGGCTTGTGAACTGAAGACCCGAGCATGGAGTACTCGTCGTAGTCGAGGCAGACGACGTCGTGGACCAGCGCGTGCTCAGCGCGTTCCGCGTCGTGTTGCAGACGGTGCCAGTACGGATCGATCTCTGCCATATCAGCGGCATAGGCGAGAAGCTCGTTCATTCCGTAGATGACAAAGCGTGCCTGGCGACGTAGCGCAGGATCGGCCAGCGCCTTGACGATGACTTCAGCGCCGATGCCGGCCGGGTCACCCATGGTGATGCCGATGACGGGTTTTCGAGGCAACGTTGCCATACCTATATCGTAGCGGCTTGAGCGGCGTGATTGCGATACCATGCGTGTTATGACAGAGATTGATCAACCGATGCCGGTCGCGGTCGTGGGAGTGGGCCGCATGGGTCGGCACCATGCCCGGACGTTCAACAACCTTGATCTCACCAAGCTGGTTGCGGTCGTGGACTTCGACGAAGAGCGAGCCGAGACGGTCGCGGATGAGTACGGCTGCAAGGCCTTTACGTCTGTCGCGCAACTGCTGGAAAACTGTCCAGAGGTCAGGGCAGCGACGGTTGCGGTGCCTACGCAATACCATGCCGACTCGGCGTATCCACTCATGGAAAAAGGTGTTGCCTGTCTCGTCGAGAAGCCCATCGCTGGGTCAGTGAAAGAGGCGGCCGGGCTTGCGGACTACGCGAAGCAGCAGGACTGCGTGCTGCAGGTTGGCCACACCGAGCGATTCAACCCCGCGGTTCGTGGGGTGGCTGCGATGGATATCACGCCACGGTTTCTGGAAGTCACACGGGTAAGCCCGATGACGTTCCGGTCGCTGGACGTTGGCGTGGTCATGGACATGATGATCCATGATCTGGACGTTGTTCTGTCGCTGGTGGGCCGCCCTATCGTCGATGTACAGGCGGTGGGTATCAGTGTGCTGGGTGAACACGAGGACATCTGTGACGCGCGACTGACATTCGAAGGAGGCTGCGTCGCGACGCTCAAGGGTTCGCGCGTTGCGCTGAAGACAGAGCGCCGCTTGCGATTGTTCTCCGAAGATGCCTACGTGTCGCTGGACTACGGTTCACGCGAAGGCATCGTGGTGCAAAAGACCGCCAACGCCGAGGCGCTTGATGATGTAAGGGCGAAGTTGCAGGCCGGTGCGGACCTGTCGGATGTGAATTACATGGACCTGGTCACGATCGATCAGCTGGAGATGGATATTCCCGCGGACGAGGCGGATCAACTTACCGCGCAGGCCAAGGCCTTCGTTAATGCCATCCGTTCGGGGACCAAGCCGGTTGTCACTGCCGAGCAGGGCTATGCTGCCGTGGACGCGGCCGAGCGCATTGTCAGTGCGATCCAGTCGCACGCATGGGACGGGCTGGGCTCCAGTCCCTTTGAGGAAAATGCCTAACGTTTCGACCTTTGGGATGCCTTGGATCCGATCACGCTCATCCTGTTGATCGCCTTGCCCGTGCTGCTGTTAGGCAGCGCGCTCTTTAGTGGCTCGGAGACGGCCTTGTTCTCGCTTTCGGCTCACCAGCGTTCACTGCTGAGTGACTCCAAGCGTGCGGGTGCATTAGCGGCGGCGACACTGCTGGTCGAGACGCGGGCCCTGCTCGTGACACTGCTTGTTGGCAACATGGTGATCAACGTGCTGTACTTCACGCTCAGCACGGTGCTGATGGATCGCTTGCTGCAGAGCGACGCGATCGCAGCGACTGGTGCGGCAGCAATCGCGTTGGGCACCTTCTTTGGCATCATCATTTTTGGCGAGGTGTTGCCAAAGCAGATCGCCGCACAGAAGGCCTTTGTCTGGTCGGGCCTGGTCGGTGTTCCATTGCTTGCGATCCATCGCGTGATTGCACCGGTACGGATCGCCGCTGAGCGTGTTGTAATCGGCCCGCTGGCACGCTTGATCGCACCATCGACTCCACCGCCGGAGCTGTCCTCGAGAGAGCTCGAGATCATGCTCAGTATGAGTCGGCAGCGTGGCATCATTGACCAGGATGAGCAACAGCTGCTTCGGCATGTGCTTGAACTCGGGCAGATCAAGGTCCGTGACGTCATGGTCCCGCGCGTCGATATCCACGGCTACAACCTCGACGACCCGGTGGATGACTTGTGCAAGCTTGCACGCGAGACAAGGCTGCGGCACCTTCCTGTATTTGAAGGCAGTCTGGACCAGATCATTGGTGTTGTGTGGACGCGGAAGTTGCTTGTTAAGCCGCCGAAGACAAAGAAGCAGCTGCGCGAACTGATCCGCCCCGCTTACTTTGTGCCGGAAATCGCGCCTGCCGATCATCTGCTGTCGACGCTCCGTGAGCGTGGCGTCACGTTCGCGATCGTTGTTGACGAGTACGGCGGCACAGCGGGCCTGGTCACACTCGAAGATGTGGTCGAGCATTTCATTGGCGATATCCCCGGCGCATTTGAGCGTGACGGGCAAGCGCTGGTCGAGCAGGTGCGTGATGGTGTCTTTCGTGTCGGCGCGGACCTCGCCGTACACGACTGGGTGGAATGGTTCGGCCGCAACCCGGCAATGAGCAAGGCAGCGGCGAATGCGTCGACGCTCGGCGGGGTTGTGTTGGGTTTGCTGGGTAAGGCGCCTGATGTGGGCGACCGTGCGACTGTCGGCAATATTGTGCTGACGGTTGAACGCGTCGAGGGGCGTCGGATCATCTCTGTGATGGTGGCATTGTTGGATCAGGATCAAGAACAGCACATCGGCGAGGAGGTGGGCGATGCCTGACGCTGACCTTCTGTTCTGGGGCACCCTGATGCTGCTGGGCTTTCTTGGATCCGCCCTCTTCTCCGGGATGGAAACAGGTGCCTATCGTCTGAATCGAGTGCGGTTGTACGTCTATTCATCGCAGGGGCGGTCGTCGGCAAAGTCGCTCGAACGCGTGGTCGCAAAACCGTCATCGCTGATCGGGACGCTGCTGATCGGCAATAACCTGTGCAATTATGTTGGTACCGCCGGCCTAGGGGTGATCCTCGCCGCCATGGATCTACCGGTCTGGCAGGCGATTCTGTTCAATACGGTGCTGGTCACGCTCGTGCTTTTTATCTTTGGCGAGACATTACCCAAGGACCTGTTCGCGGCGCACGCCGACCGGTTGATGTATCCGCTGGCAAAGTTTCTTGTGTTTCTAAGGACGCTCTTTACGTGGACGGGCGTGCTGCCGGTCGTCGTTGCGATCAGCGCCCTTGCGATCAAACTTGTTGGCAAAGGTGAGGGCGGCGCGTTGACCCCGCGCAAACGTGTCGAGCAGATGGTCCGCGAAGGCGCGGGTGTTGGCTTGATCAGCAGCGAGCAGACGGAACTGGCGCAGCGTGCATTAGCGCTGTCGAAACGTCAGATACTCGCGGAATGCACGCCTTGGCAGCGCGTCGTCAAGGTCTTTGAGACAACGGGGCGCACGGCGCTTTGCCGGCTGGTCGATGAATCGCCAAGGTCAAGGATGCCGGTGGTCAACAGCAGGGGCAAGATCCTTGGCGTCGTCGATATGATCGATGCGTTGCTGATCGACGAAAACGAGTCTACTCCTGTGCGTGCAGCGATGAAGCCAGCGGTATTTTTGCCTGGGAACACGACGGTGCGCGAGGCGCTGGCCAAGATGCAGGGAGAGCATATCGGCCTTGCGATCGTCACGCGGTTTGATGGCAAGCCCGCCGGTGTGGTGACGATGAAAGACCTGCTCGAGCCGTTGACCGGCGAGATTATTAATTGGTAGCGTTGATGAGGTGGCAGCCGCCTGACATTGCCGACGCCGTGGCCGCAGGATTGGTTCTGCAGGCGGAGCAGGACGACGCCGAGCATGCGGTCTACGGCTTTGACGCGCTTGACGAGTTAGGTCTGCACCCGGTGATTCAAAGGTCGCTCGTCGGGGAAGGCTATGGCGCCTGGCGCGAGCAACGTTACCCCGGCCATTGGCACAAGACGAAGCGGTCGGAGGGACTGCGTTGTGATCTTGTGCTGACGCCGGATGGGCGGCCGCTGCGAGACCAGACGGTGAAAGGCACGCTCTTCGACACCGGCGAAGCGGTTGATGCTCAAGCGGCTTACTGGTTGGAGATTAAGACGGTCGCGCAGTACGAGACCAGTGGCGCCTTTAAACGCTACTCGGCCGAGTTGCTCTCTCCTGTGATGAAAGATGTCAAGAAGATCTGGTCGGATGGCGTGATCCAGCACGGGGGACTACTGATCGTCCTGTTTACTGAAACGCAGGAGATTGCTGAGCATGATCTGGCGGTGTGGCATGAGCGGTGCCTGAGAAAGGGCTTTCCCGTGGGACTGCCTGCGGTTCGAGGCTTGCCGATCAGCGATCGGATCGGCAACAACTGGTGCAGCGTCGCGGTGTTCGGTGTTCGCGGGGTTTAATATGGAGCGAATTGCACAGGGGCGACACGATTCGCGCAGATGTTGTTGCGTAGTCCCAAAGGGCTAGCGTAATGCTTCTGGATTCGGGGTAGTCTGCTAATTAAGGCCTGAGGAGCGGTTACAATCCGTCTTTTCAAGACCGGTGCGGACTTGTGCGTACGGACAATGATTGAAGGATTGATATGACTGACCGATTCGGTCTACGCGGCTTGGTTGTCGGGGTGCTACTGCTGATCGCCTGCGTGCCTGCGCACGCAGAAGAGGTGCTGTATCCCAGCGCGGACTTCGCTAAGCTCGATACTTTCGAGTCGATCGCCGTCGAGGATGCGGACAAACTCTTCATTAAAGGGGACTACCCCGGCGCTTATGCGGCGTACAAGGCCTACTCAATCGAGTTCGCCCAGGGCAAGGCGTTGCCGTACGTGCTGCTTCGGATGGGCCGATGCCTTCACCTGGCGGGCAAGCGCAATACCGCGGTCAAGGCATATCAGGACGTCGTCGATTACTTCCCGAATGACGTGCGTTACGCGGCGGCGGCGATGTACTACATCGGCCAGTGCCATGAGCAGAACGGTAACGAAGACAAGGCCCTTGCCACGTGGGCCAAGATGGTCAAAGACAAGGCCTATGTCGCCCAGGCGAACTCCGGCACCGCTTTGACGAAGCTGGCTGTAGCAATGCAGAAGCGCGGCGACTTCAACGAGGCAGCCGAGTACCAGTGGCGGACCGCCGTCGCCTTCCGCGAGTCGAACCGCCAAGCCGCAGAAGCGGCGCGCAGGAGCGTTGAATATCACTACACCGTTCGCTCGCCCAACCAAGGCAAGCTGCTCGCGTTCTGTAAAGAGGTTGGTGGGTTCGGTTGGCACACGAACATTGACAAGCCTGAAGACAGCACGACCTACTGGCGGCACGTATTGGGGCTGGCGCTGGACGGGCGACACAAACTTGAAGCAGAAGAACGTATTGAGGTGGCCCGGTATTGGGATGGCCAGATGGGCGACCGTTTTGCGGAGGACGACGACCTTCGTGTGCGGTGGTTCAACGCACGCCTTGCTCACGACAAAAACGCGGAGGCGTGGGCCAAGCGCATGGATGCGCAGTTCAAGCTGCAGCCCGTTTCGATCAAGCGCGTCAAGGACTGGCTGAACTATTACAGCAGCTTTCCAAAGGTGCGGGCCGCTTTCTACAAGACACACGGCGAGCCGCTCCTCTCTGGCCTGAGTACCGACGAAAAGATCGCGCTGCTCACGCACCTCCGCCACCCATTGCGGATGCACGATGAGGCCAAACAGGTGCTCGGCACGATCCGTACCAACGGGATGGACGACCCAAAGATCGCCCAGTTTGCAGGCTACATCGCTGAGTACGAGGGCGAAGACGCATTTCTTTTGACCGTCAACAAGATCAAGGACAAGACCTACGCGGCGAAAGTCCGGTTTGATTACTACTTTGCCCGCTCGCACCGCAATCGCGAGAACCAGGACAAGGCACTGGCCGAGGTCGGCGTGCTCAGCAAATCGCCGGACTATGCTCAGGCGGTGGTCTGGCCGCATGCCAACATCATGCAGTGGCAAGGCGAGTACGAGCAGGCGATCAAGCTCTATCGCGCGGCCAACCGCCAGCCGCAATCGGCATGGGCCATTATCGAATGCAGGACGTCGATGAAGGACTACGCCAAGGCGATCCAGCTCTGCGAGGAGTTGTACTCGATCTCCTCGGAAGCGGCCAAAGCCTGTTTCCGCGTCGCGGATATTTACCGCGTCGCGGGCAACAAGAGCAAGGAAGTTGAACAGCTCCAACTGGTCCTCAGGCGACACAAAGGTACGCGTGAATCCAGTGAAGCACACCAGCGGCTCGAGAAGTACGGCGTCAAGATTATTGGCGGCGAATCCGAGGCCAAGGAATAAACCAAGACCCACCACACATCGAGATAAACGATGAGTCAAACAAATCCACGACATCGCTATACCCGTACCTCGCGACTGGCCGCGTCATTCGCCTTGCCGGTGCTCATGAGCTTGAGTGCAGGTAAGGCCATTGCGCAGGACACTGCAGATAGTGCCGAAGCAACACGAGCAGTCAGCGAGGTTGATCGCCGCGCCAAGCACCTGTACGACAAAGCCATCGAACTGATGGAGTACAAGCAGTATGAGCGTGGCCTGGCGATGCTCGACACGGTGATCCGTGACAACCAGGGCAACCTGTTGGGCTACCGCGCTCACATGGCCAAGGGGCGGCACTACCTCGATCAGAATAAGAGCAAGGAGGCGCTGAGCCACTTCCTGCTCCTGTCGCGATTGCTCGCTCCGGTACCGGGCGAACAGCAAGGCGATGAAGAGACCGAACTCTATCGCGAGTCGTTATTCCAGTCCGGCTTTGCGTATTACCAGTCCGGGCAGTATTCGGCCGCCTTCCCGATGTTCCGTCAACTCACCGAAGTTGCAGGCAAGAGCCACTGGGCGAACAAAGCGTACTACTACATCGGGATGAGCCACTACAACCTGAAGAACTGGAACAAGGCCATTGACGCGCTGTCGCTGGTCGGTACCGAGGTCGAAGATACAGAAGAAGACAAGATCGGCCGGGTCGAGATCGGTCAACGCTTTTACGCCAAGATCACCGACGCGGATATCCCCGTGCTCCGCAAGATCGGCAAGGACATCAAGGCAAAGGTTGTTGTCAGTTCCGGCGACGAAGAGGTTCTCACGGGCGTTCCGATCGCGGGCAAGAAAAACGAAGCACTTACCTCGGCACCAACAGAGATCGGCCTGCCAAAGAAAGGTGATGGTGTTCTTCAGATGATCGGCGGGGACAAGCTCACCGTCACCTACATGGACGACAGTACGATTGATGGATCCAAGAACGTCCAGCGAAGTGGCACGGTTCAGGCCGTGAGCACCGGCACCGTTGGCTTTTTCCTGGGCGACTACTCGACGCCCGCTTATATCGCGTTCCCCGGCCAGCCCCAGTCGCTGCTGCTGCGTGATGCCGATCTCGACACCTCGGCCAAGGCAGAGAGCGTTACGGTGACCGTCCGCGTGCTCTATAAGGTCGCTGCTTCAGAAGCGGCGGAGGAAGATGCCGAGGACGCGCTGGACATCTTTGATATCGATGAAAGCGATGAGGACACTTGGCGAGAGCGCGACAGCGTCACCCTGACACTCAGCGAGACGGGCGAAGGCAACACGATCCGTACCGGCGTCTTTACAGGTAAAGCAACGCTCGCGCCGCTTGGAGAGAACACGCCCGATGCCAGTGATAACGTTCTGCACTGTGATGAGCTCGATGAACTCGAAGTGACTTATACCGACAATGTCCACCTTTACGGCGAAAATCCGCGCACCACGATTTCGCGGATTAAGGTTTCTGGCTCGGTGAATGCCGGCGTCACTGCGGACCAGTTTGTCGTGTTCGAAGCGGTCCTCAAGGCTCGCAAGAACTCGGTCGAAGCTGAGGCGCTCAAGGGCCTGGGCGCGATCTACAAAGACATGGGCCTGGACGAGCGTGCGTCGCAGAAAGCAGACGAGGCGCTGAAAAAAGTGAACGACATCATTCTGGATCGTGACAAGATTACGAGCGACCTGCTTGAGCGGGCGTTCCAGCTCAAGTGGGAAAGCGAGATCCTGAAAGACGATTTTGTTGCCGCGACAGCGACATGCCAGGCGTTTAACCGCTTGTATCCACAGTCGGTACTGGCCGACCAGGCGCTGATGGCACTCAGCCAGGCGCTTGCAGAGAAAGGCGACTATCTCGAAGCGGTGGCGAGCTACAAGCGTGTGCTGGCCCTGGAGAACCCTGTTTCTGCAGCCGAGGCGCAGTTCCGCATTGGGCAGGTCTTGCAGAAGAAGGTTGAAGAAGAGTTCGCTGACGAACACAACAGCAAGTGGACGGCGACGGGCCTCTCTAAGAAGAGTGCGTTGCAAAGAGCAATGGGCGGCGCGATCGCGGCCTACCGTCAAACCTACCAGTCGTATCCGGAGAGTCCGTACGCGGCCAGCGCGCTGAGCGAGGTTGTCCGCTACTACGTTGATACCGAGGACTTCGCTCAGGCAGACGATCTGCTTGAGCAGGTCTTTGCAGACTTCCCGGACGCGCCGTTCCTCGACGAGATGCTGCTGGTCTGGGCGCAGGTCGCCTTCCGCATGGGTGACAACGAGGTTGCTCAGAGCAAACTGCAGCAGTTGATTTTTGACTATCCCTCCAGCAAGCACGTGGCCGAGGCTCAGAAGAAGCTCGCCGCACTGAAGGCAGGCGAATGATCCACGCAACGAAGACACGAAAGATGGCCCGGCGGATTTCGCATGCCGCCCTGCTACTGACGGCGACCTGTCTCGCGACCGTCGCGTTTGCAGAAAGCGCGTTTGATGAACAGCGCGAGAAGTTGTCGCTTGCCACGGTGACACACCCGGAGGCATCGATCGATGCGATGCTCAAGGCGGGGCTTGAAGAGGACAAGCCAACGCAAGCCTTGGCTCTCACGGAGCGTTGGCTTCGGCAGAACGCGGCCAAGGACCCGATGCTGCTGTTCCATGCCGGTAAAGCCGCTGAACTGGCGGGTGACTGGACTGCCGCGGTCGCGCTGTATCGTCAGTATCTCAAGCGTGCAGACCTGCGGTCAGACACCGCCTCTGAAGCGATCCTTGCGTCGTACACATTGCAGATCAATCACCTTGATTCGCCTGAAGGGGCTTACGCCTTTGCAAAGGTGGATGGACACCCTCTTGTCGTCAACGCGCAAGCCCGGCAGTTTGATCGTTGGTTCCTTGATGAAGCCAAGCGACGCCGAGACCACGAAGCTGTCGCCGATCGGCTACTCGCACTGACACAAGCCAAGGTAAGCGGGGACCTGCTTATCGCGCTGTATGAGTCCGACTACCGCTGGCTGCTCGCCACCATTAATGACGGTCGGCTGGATCAGGCTCGCTATTCGCAGCGTTTTGTCGAAACAACCAAGGCCCTGGCGAAGGCCACCACTTTCGACAAGGAGTTGGCTCTGCTGCTGGACTGGTCGGTGTCGGTCAAGGCCTACAACATGGCCATCCTTGACGGCGAACAGGCCGCTGCGCCGCTGGCCGAAGCAAAGGCATTGCTTGCGGCCTATCCCAGGCACGCCGAACGCGTTCAGACCGGCTGGGCGGGTGGTAATCGTGGGCCACATTACCGTGGCGATTCCAGCAAGTATTGGACGCTGGATCAGGCCGACAAGCTCGCGCCTGTCATTGAGGCGGCGGCTAAGCTCGGTCCAATCGAGCAAGCCCGGTTTTATCAATCTTACGGCACCAGCTACTACAGTGGTAAACCGCAGATCGTTCCAGTCAATGAGGCTGCAGCATGGGTCCTCGATAATTCTAAACTCGCCAACAGTAAGGCCGGCCCGATATTGTTCTTCAATTGGCACGGGATCAAAGCCGAAGACGCAAAGAAGATTGCACCGAGTCTCGCAAAAAACCCAAGCCCCGAAGCAGCGGGCATCCGCGCTCTTGCGTCAGTCAACAACATCGCTGAAGAGTTGGACAAGGCTGTCGACAATTTACTTAAGCAGGAAGCATGGCGGCTGAACCCCAACGAGTTGCCAAGCTACATCGACCGGCTCTGGCACCATGCGGGCAGGCCCGATGGCAACGCCCTCCGCGACCAGTTGATCAACCGTGGTAAGCAAGCCGCGCAGTCCCAGAAGAACGCTGCGGTTCAAAAAGAACAGCCCGTCAATCAGCGTTTGGCGACTGTTCGAAACCTGTGGAACGACTACAAGTCCAACCAGCCCAAGCTGATTGGCGTACGTCCACGGCTCGTCCAGGCCTTGCAGTTGACCCCAGAGGCCCTGCCTGAACTACTCCGTGATCCGAGCTTCGAAGCGCGGATGCTGACACGCGAAGTGATGCACAGCGGCCGATTGGAAAGCACCGACCCGGCATGGGCGGCGTTCAATTCGGCCCGGCACATCTACACCGATCGTTACGCCCCCTGCTTCAATGAACAGGGCCGGCGTCACTATGGCGGGATGAGCCGTTTTCTACAGAACAAAGAGCAATACCGCCCACACCCTCTTGGGCCGACGTTTCATGCTCTTCTCGAGGACCAACTCAAGAAGGGCCAGGCCGAGCCTTGGGTCGTTTTTGGCTGGCTGAACACGCAGTTCCCTGAAGACAACGCCAAGTCGGTTGCGCTGATGCAGAAGCTACTGCAGTCCCCGGCATGGAAGACGCTGCCCTTCGAAGCACGTTTTGGCGCCCAAGCGTGGTTCAAGGATGCAGCCATGTCTGAGCCACAGTCGCGTTTTCTCGCGATGGCCAACGCTGAGTTGATCTGCAAACCACTGCTGGACTTGACTGCAGAGGCGGATGCCGCGACAGCCGTCGCAGCACTCAAGACCACGATCGACGGACTTCAGCAGTCGCCTGTGCGGCACGAGATTCTAGGCATGGATCGCCTCGGCAAACTTAAGCCCGAGGTTGGGGCTGACCCATTGGTCCTGGAACAGCTCATGGTGCTGGCCGGACCCATGCGATCCTTTGCGACGGATCACACCACGACCTACCGCTTGTTCCAGGCCATCTCGAAAGAGCCCGACCCTGAAGTAGCGCATCGCGTCGCCGCTTATCTCTGGCGGGATGTGGAGGTGTCTCACCGTCTGCTTGCTCCAATGATGGAATTTGCAGAGCAGTTGGGAGAGGTGAGCCCGTCTGCATCGCACGCAATGGCGAGCATCGGCCTGCAGACGATCGCGCGACATAAACGTGGCCACACCTACTACAACCGTGACGCAGACATCCCCAGGCTCCAGGCCATCCGTGGCAAGGCGGCCGTCGCGATGAACCTCGTCGAGATCCCCGTGTCGCCGAATCACCCGGCTTACCCGGTGTATCAATCGCAAAGTGAATACCTGATTGGCAACGTCGGTACGGCTCGCCAGTTATATGTTGCGAACGCAGACCAACTCCTGCCGATTCACCGCCAGTTGTCGGTCCCCTACTTGCTGTGGGCGTTGCAGAGCACGATTGATAATCGAGAGGAGGCCCGGCAGGAAGAACTGGTCAAGGCCCTGCTCGCCTGGGTTCAGGAAACACCGAACGCCTTTACCGTCGAGCAACGCATTGCATTGGACATTGCCTACGGCGACATCGCGTTGCAGCGCGGCATGCTCCCCGAAGCGCAGCAGATCTTTGCGCGGGCACGTAGTAACGAAGCGTACGCAGCGTCGTTCGATCGCCATGCCGCGAGCTTGCGTCTGGTACGTGTGCAGCGGATCGCACGGGACTTTGACGCGGCGTTGCAGACGCTGATGGAACTCGATTCGGAGAAGGTCCCCAGGCTGACCACCGAGGCGCACTTTGCACGTGCCGAAGTCTATTACGACATGGAAGAGTACTTGGACTCTGCGGATGAGATCGCCAAGGTGCTCGAGCGCGACCCGGAGCACGCGGACGCGAAGATCCTGCAGGGCCGGGTATACCTCAAGCGGCAGAAGCTGATCGAAGCAACGGAGGTCGAACTTGGCTCGACGACGAAGTTGCCCTCGCTCGTCCCGGGCCAGATGCTCAAGGTCACGCTGAACGATCCGACGCTCGCGGTCTCCAGCGGTTCCAGCGATATTGAGGTCGTCGTCTGGGCGACTTCCGGCGACAAGGAATACCTGCTGCTCCGCCAGTTCGGTGATCAGAAAACCAAGTACCGCGGTGACGTTCGAACCGCGCTGGGCAAGCCGGCGCCGGACGATGGCATGCTGCAGGTGGTCGGTGATGACGAGGTGTATTACGCCTACTCCGAGCGTTTCCGCGAGAAGATGGTCAATCTCGAAGAGAATCGTGGCGGGCCGATTCAGGTCGCAAGTGATGCGATGCTGATGGCGTCGGCACGCAAGCTGCTCAGCGAAAACGAGCAGCGTGTCGCGGATATGCAGCGGCTGACTTCAATGCTCAATCGCAATGAAGATCAGGAAGCCTTGAAGCGGACCAGCCCCGAGCGCTATGCGATGCTGCAGGCCGAAGCCGAGCGTCGTAATCGTCGAGCCATGCTGGAAACACGTGTCAAGCCCGGCAACCCGATCCATCTGCGTGTGATCGACCCGGATCGCGGCCGTACCGCTGAGATCGACGAGTTGCCCGTGAGCGTCAGCACCTCCAGTGGCGATCTCATCGGCCGGGTGGTCCTCACGGAAACCGGTACACATACCGGCCAATTCGAGGGCAAGGTCACGACGACCGCTGCACAGGCCATGGCGTTTGCTTCAAGTTCCGAGGCCGGTCGTAACCCCAACATGGTCATCAGCCCGAAGCGCGATTACCCCGTCTGGCGGCCGATTGAGGATAGCCAGCAGCAACACCAGTTCACTGTGGACCTGAACGACAACGTGGAACTCGGCGCGCTGACGGTCACGGCAAAGGAACAGGGTGCCCGGCTTAAAGCGTTTATTGTCCAGACCGGCATGAACAGCGCCGACATGACAACTGTTGCCGTCTACCCGAAGAACCCGATCGCAATCGATAAACCATGGCATCCGTCGGTCGTCGTCATGAACGACACGGATCAGTTTCACAACAACAATAATCGATCGGTCTATGACCTTGAGGAACTCAAGGCCCACGTCAGCCAGGGCTGGATCAAACAGCAGTTTGGTGCGGGGACAGCGGGCAACGTCGCTGGCATCAGCGAGGCGTTCACGCCGGAGATTCCAGCCCGCGTGAAGTGGCTGCGGAATAACCGCCATCACAACTCGCATGTGATCTATCGCTTCCGAGCTTACTTCTACGAGCCGGTGCAGGTGACACGTCGCTTCAAGCTGGACTTGGGCAGCATCAAGATGCCCGAGATGCACCCTTCTGTTGCGGACCCTGCCCAATTCCTGCTGGCGGTGAACGGCCGACGGATCACCGATCCGGACAAGCCGAATCAACTCGAGGGGCAGATCAATCTCCGGCCTGGCGTGCACATGTTCGAGATCTGGGCGACGGGCTGGGATGGTCGGATCGGATTCGGTCGGACGCCGAAACTCATGGCCAACCTTGCGGAAGAAGAGGCCTTGATTGATTGCCCCGATCAGTTCTTTGATCCTGCGACGTTCCCCGAGGGCGTTCTGGACCACCGTAATGCGCCGGCAACCATCACCGCGGACGAGGGGGCCGAATCGTTCCAGATTGAATTTGCCAGTGATTCGCGAGCCCGGCTGATCCGTCTGCTGTTCGTGGATCAGGAAGGCACTGTCCCCGCGCTGAACGAACTTACGCTGAAATCTCCCGGGGGTGACGTGCTCCTGCCTGTTGCGGAAGACTTTGCTGAACTGCGCAAGAATGATGTGCTGGAGATCCTGACCGGCGACAAGGTCGCGGTGCGTTATCTCGATGACCGCTTCGTGACCAGCGGTAAAGAACGTCACGAGCGTTTGCTGAATGTTGCGTTTACCGATGCGACGGTTGAGTTTGCGGATATCGAGCCGCGCATCAGCCAGCGTAGCGGTGAGTTGGAGCCTTATCACGAGACGCTGCTGCGGTTCCCGGTGGATAAGCCGCTGTCTGTTGTCGTGAATGATGCAGACATGGATGAGACGACGGAGCCGGACACGCTCGTTGTTTCCGTTACCAATGGCAAGGGCGAGACGAAACAACTCACTGCGACAGAGACAGGGCCTTCGACAGGCACCTTCCGCGCATGGATCACCCCGACGACAAAAGCCACGCAGGCGAAGGACCAGATCCAGATCGTTGAGGGGGAAACGTTGGTTGCGACTTACGTGGACCGGGAGAACCTCAAACCCGGTGTGCCTTACGAGCGGGTTGGAGCGATCAAGCACGGGGCGTTCAGTACGCCTCGCATCGAGATCGCCCACGCGACACTCAAGCCCTACGAGCAAGAGCCAGGGCGCGGGCCACGAGTCAGTGCGCTGAATGAAGACCAGGAGCCGGCCTATTGGGCGCGGCAGGACGGCAAGGCATCATCCAGCGGTGACGCGATTCTGACCCGATTTAATATTTCACAGCGTTTTCTTGGTATGGACGAGGCACCCGAGGGTGGCCTGGCGGTTGTGCATGGCCGGATGGCATTGATCGATGTCATTGCGCCGCATCTGGCGATGGGCGCGTCTGCTTCGGTGGAAGTTTTTGTCCAGACAGACAGTGGGCGAAAGAAAGGCGGCCAGGGGACCGGCTCTGCATTTGATGTAAACGTGCCGGGGACGCTGGTGTACACCAGCACGCTCAACGCGGGATCGTTCCGGCCTGAAACTCGGGAACGCGGTGGATACATCGCGACGTTCTCGGAAACGCGTGGCAATGACTACGAACGCGCCCGTATGAGTATGCAGGAGGGCCGGTTCCGTCTGGCGGTCCCATTGATCGCTGGCCTGACGCCGGCGGCGAGCTATTCCGATCGCGAGGCTTTTTATGAGGAAAGCCGGGACACCGGCGAGCGATACCCCTTCGGCCTGGTTGCGAAAGCGGGCGAAAAGATCCACATCGGCGTGAAGTACAAGGACGCCAGTGGCAAGACGCAGTGGTCTACCGCTTCGGCCAAGGTTATCGCCCAGCCGATGCTCGATGTGCTCCGTGAAGACTTCCGCGAGACGATCAGCGAGGCATACGTTGGCGAAAAATTGTTCGTCCGTGTGGTTGATCCCTTCGAAGATCGTACGCCCGAGCGGGATGAGTTGCGTGTGTACATGCAGACCAAGTCCGGCCAGAAGCACTACGCGACATTGAGCGAAACGGACTTCAACTCCGGCGTGTTCAAGGGCGTCTTCCAACTGACCTTTGCGGAAGCGCAGGAAGGCGTCGGTCAAGAAGGCTACGACGTTGGTCGCATGGGGATGCCGGTGAAGTATGGCGACGCGGTTGGGATTCGCTACACCGATGCGATGGACCGCAAGACCTCGCCGCACTTTATTGCTGTGGCGAAAGGATCGGATGGCATGATCGCGCCGTTCTCCAAGCAATATGACGATGCCGAGACAGCCATGCAGACGCAGTTCGCCATGGCTGAGAGCTTCCTTGAGCTTGCCCGTCGGCACCGGAAGCTGGGTGAAGAAGACGCGGCCAAGCGAGAGTTCCTGCGGGCGCGTCAGTTGCTGGCGAATACCGTTGCGCAGTTCAACGACCCCGATACGCGTTCGCACGCCGAATACCTGCTTGGCAACCTGACGATGGAGGATGCCGAAGCGACCGAAGACAAGCAGCTCCAGGCGGACCGCTACCAGGCGGCACTGGCCCGGTATATGAAGGTCACTGGCTCGTACCCGGATTCGGAATACGCGTCCAGGGCTCAGTTCAAGACGGCAGTGATCTACGAGCGTCTGGGCGAGCCCGATATCGCAGCGCAGGAGTATGTGAAACTCGCGTACAAGTATCCGGATTCGGAACACCTGGCGACGTCGATGGCGCGTCTGGGTACGCACTTTCAGCGCAAGGCGGTCACCTATGAGAAGCAGGCCAAGCCGTTGCTGGAAGATGAAGAGAAGAAGGACGACTTCTTCGAAGGCACGGCCCTGAAGAAACTCTCGCAACTGGAGTACGTCAAGGCGGCTCAGATCTTCGAGCGGCTGCAGCAGCGTTTCCCGAGCCATGAACTGGCGGGCACGGCTGGCCTGCGAGCCGGGCAAATCTACATGCGTGCCGAAGACCTTCCCGCGGCGGTTAAGGCGCTTGAAAATGTCTTCAATGATGAGAGCTACGACGGCCCGACGCTTCGATGTGAGGCGATGTACTGGGCCGGGCGGTGCTACGTGATGCAACGCGAAGAGCTGCTGGCGTATTCGCTCTTTAAACGCATCACATACGACTTCCCCGAGAGCAAATGGGCGGCTTACGCTCGAAGCCAACTCTCGTCGGAGCAGATGCTGAATCTGGATAAACGGCTCGAGATCGAGCGACTGGAGGCGGGCCAATGAGCTTGCGTGTGTGTTGTATTTTGTTGTTCGCGATCGCGCTGAGCGTGCAGGCTGTTGCCTCGCCGCTGGACGACCGTGTCAAGGCATTCAGTGACGCGACGACGGCTCAGGATCAAAACGCGGTGACGCAGATCCTGAAGCTTGGTGTGCAGGAGAATCGCAGTGCTGAAGCCATCGCTGCGGTGCAGCCCTGGCTGAATCGTAATGCGCTGAGCAATGGTGAGGGCCTGTTTTACGCGGGTCAGGCCGCCGAGCGTGCCGGTCAGTGGCTGGATGCAATCGGCTACTACCAGCGTCTGCTGGTCAGCGACAAACCCAATGCACAACAGGCCGGTGTCGCAGCGGACTCCGCGTACCGTTTGCTGCTCAATGTCATCGCGGATCAGAATGTCGCTTACGAGTTTATGCGTAAGGATGGGAATCGTATCCGTTCGTATGGCAATGCCAAGCGATACGATCAGTGGTTCCTCACGCAGGCGAAGAACCGTCGAGACCTGGTCGGTGCCGCGGACCGCCTGGCGACGATCGTTTCAGACAACAAGACAAACCCCGATGACTTTAAGAGCACATTCACCTGGCTCTGTACTGAATTAGAGCACTTCCGTAAGGAGCAGGCCGACGTCTATGAAGCAGCCAAAGCGCTGGCGGAGAAGCCCAGAACTCCTGCAGCTTTCAAGGCTCGGCTGAACTGGGTTGTCGCGGTCATGCCGTACAACTTGAAGCTGGATGAACTACGCAACGCCAAGGCCCCTGCCGATCCAAAGTTGACGGATCAGCCGTTGGCGGTCGCGGCAGCGCTGATCAAGGTCCTGCCAACCGAGGGGCCGTTCCTCGTCGCCAAAGGCTGGGGGGTTGAGTACGACGGGCACCATGGCACCTGTGCTGCACGATTTCAGATCGAGGGAGATCGCAAGTTGGCGCAGCTGCTCGCAGCCGTACCGAGGATGTCGCCTGAGATGCGGGATGACTTGTTGGCGTACCCGATTGCGCGTGGCCGAATCAAGTTTGATGTGCTGGATGTCTGGCCGTTGGTCATCAAACACCCGGAGTCGTTCAACAACTTCGATGTGTCTCGTGTGTGGTTGTTCGACAAGGAAAAACTGACCGTCGAGCAGGCCAGGCAGCTCGCCCCGCACCTTGGCCGCAACCCGCATCCCGAGGCGGCGATGATCCGGGCGGTCGCGGCGAGTGGCAGTCTCGAAGTCACGAAGATCATCGAGGTGATGGCGAAGGCCGAGGCCTGGCGTTTTAAGGATGGCAATGATCTGGTCGGCACCGCATGGCATGCGAGTACAACGCAGGAAACAGAAAACAAGGATCTGAAGAAGCAGTATGGCAACCTGGATCAACGGTTCGCGCAGATCAAGAAGCAGGTCGCCAAGAAGGTAGATGGCCAGCAGCGCATCGCGGCGTTTAACGCGCTGTACAAGGACCTGTCGGCAAACGCCCCGACGATTCCCGGCGCATTGGTGCTGTGGGATGAACTGTTTGCCAACGCGGAAGACGCCGACCTGGTCCAGATGATCAAGGTCATGGTCGCCGATACAAGCGGGCCACGCGGGGTGTTGCTCAAGCGCGCCCTGCCTCATGCACGGTTTGGCGCGAAGAACAGTGGCTCGATGTGGTGGCAGGGTGAGGTCTACGCCAACCAGTTCCGCTACCACCGCGATCCCGTCCAGAAGTCCGTTCCGGAATTGATTGCACACCTGCAGGGCATGATTGACAGGCAGACGCAGGCCGGCAAGATCGATCCATTGGTTTTTGGCATGTGGCTGCACACGGTCAATCCACGGCAGGAAGACGCCGTGGCGTTGATTCAGAAGGTGGTGAAGTCCCCCGCTTACGCCAAGCTCGATCCGTCGTACCACCAGTCGGTTGCGGACGGCAACCACTTCGGCATGGCGCTGGCCACGCCCGCGATCGCACAAGCTCAGCCGAGTTATGTCAGCCGCGAACTGCTGGCGCTTTCGAAAGATGCGACCCCACAGCAGGTTGAGGGTGCGTTTAACGCCGTCATGAAACGTGTCGCCACGTTGGCCGAACCCGTTGCGGTGCTGGGCTTGGAGCCTGTAGCGGCCTTGCCGAAGTGGAGTGATCAGACGCGCAAACACGTACTGTCCTTGTTCAGAGAGAACGCCCCGATCGGCAATTATCCCAGCAAGCAGGGTTACGAAACACTGGTTGAACGCTTAGCCGACGAGGCACGCGAACAGGCGATGTGGAGCGAACTTGAGCCATACGTCGTCGGGCTATGGCATGCGGCGTATTCGAAGGATCACCACACGTATGAAGGTGTGCCACGGCTGGTGCGATTGGCGGAGGCTGCATTAGAGGCAGAGCAGATGTCTTTTGCCCTGAGCATGTCGCGTACCGGCCAAGCGAGCAAGGCCGGCCAATCGCTGCGAAGCAGCAACGATGACCGTTACAAGCAACTGCTCGG
>JBMZAP010000047.1:0-22486 GCA_049611445.1 Phycisphaeraceae bacterium
CCGAGCCGGGGTCGCTTGCATTGCTGGCCTTGGGTAGCTTGATGATCGCGTCACGACGACGTGGATGATCGCAAGTTGTGATCTAATCAAATTGCTTTAATTTAATCAGTTCACAAATGCGACCAAGCAACTCATGGACATACTCCATCTTCTTCGCATCTGGCGGAGTACCAAAATGGTTGTGTCGCCGATACTCAATAAAAAGACAATTGCGTAACTCCGTAAGCGTCGTGCATTCCTTGCGGTGCTTCGCAATGTCCGTACACAGAACTGCCCCCGGCACATTCATTTCCGCGTTGTAATAGGTCTGAGCAAAACGGATGATTTCCGACCAGTCGGAGCAATTTTGCTTGGCAGGTGCTCAAGTGTGAGATCCTTATTCCAAACCGGATCCGGTCTATTAGAGTACGTTGACATCGCAGCTACCCCCACATGTCATGAGCAGTCTTTCACACGTTGTAATACATGCAGAACTCATACGGCGTCGGCCTAGACGCCATCGGAATGACTTCACTTTCCATCTTGTAGTCGATCCAATACCGGATCAACTGCTTGCTGAAGACGTCGCCCTGCAAGAGATAGTCGTGGTCGGCCTCGAGTGCTCGAAGTGATCGGCTTAAGCCCGTGGGAGTCGTGGCGATGCCCTCTCGCTCTTCATCGGACATCAACTCGACATCGTTATCCATTGGCTCGGGCGGGTCGATCTGGTTCTGGATGCCGTCAAGTGCAGCCATCACGACCGCGGCGAATGCCAGATATGGATTGGCCGATGGATCGGGGAACCGCACTTCCAGGCGCTTTGTACGCGCATCGTTGGAGTAGACCGGCACGCGAATCGCCGCGCTGCGGTTGCGCGACGAGTAGATCAGGTTGATCGGCGCTTCGTATCCGGGGACCAGTCGCTTGTAGCTGTTGGTCGATGGGTTGGTAAAGGCGATCAGCGAAGGCGCATGCTTGAGGATGCCGCCGATGGCCCAGAGGCCTTCCTGCGAAAGCCCCGCGTACTTTCGGCCGGAGAAAACCGACTGCTCACCCTTGCGCAGGGAGAAGTGCAGGTGCATGCCGCTGCCGTTGTCTTCATGGATGGGCTTGGGCATGAAAGTCGCGGTCTTGCCGAAGCGGTTGGCGGCGTTGCGGACAACATATTTGAGCCGCATCAGCGCGTCGGCCGCATTGAGCAGCGGCATCGCGCGAGGATCGATCTCGCACTGCCCGCCGGTCGCGACCTCGTGGTGGTGGCACTCGACCGGCACGCCCATGCCGCCCAACAAGTCGGCCATGTGCGACCGAAGGTTGGCCAGCGAGTCATCCGGCGCGTTGGGGAAGTAGCCCTCGTAGCCACGGATCTGGTGCCCGAGATTGATCGGGCTCTGCTCGCCGCGCTGCCACTTGCCCTCGGCTGAGTCGACGTGGTAATACGCGGCCTCTTTGCGCTGGTCGAACGACACATTGTCGAACACAAAGAACTCAACCTCCGGCGAAAACACGGCACTGTCAGCGATGCCGGTTTCCTGGAGATAGGCTTCTGCCTTGCGGGCAATCGACCGTGGATCGCGTGAGAACCGTTTCTTGGTCAGCGGGTCCTTGATGTCGCAGATGAGTTGGAGCGTGGGTCGATCACGGAACGGGTCCACCGCCGCCGTCTCCGCCACGGGCACCAGCAGCAGGTCCGACTCATTGAGTTCCTGCCAGCCGCGGATCACCGACCCATCGAAGCCGAAGCCATGCTTGAAACTGTCCTCGGTCAGTTCGCTGGCGGCGTAGGTGCAGTGCTGCCAGGGGCCACAGAACTCCTGGAAGCAGCAATCGATGTAGGCGATGTCCTGTTCACGGACCAGATTGAGAACGTCTTGTGGGGTCATCAACGAATCCTTCTGAAATGCCTGCGAATTAAGTGCATACCGCAAGAGAACCCGGGACGAATCAGTGACCGACCGCAGGCGTGCCGAGCATCGGGGTCAACTCGCCCAGCAGCGCATCGAGCGTCGCCTGGTCTTTGGCCTCGGCGTTAAGGCGTAGCAGCGGTTCAGTGTTCGATGCACGGACGTTGAACCAGTAGCCCTTCGCCGACCAGCAATCGACTGTGACGCCGTCGAGTTCATCGACGAGGTCCGCCCCTTCGCCGAAGAGCTCCTTGCACTTGGCCATGGTGCCGGCCTTGTCTTCGTTCTCGAAGTTGCGCTCGCCTGACTGGGGGTACTTACGGTACGGATCGATCAGTTCGCTCAAGGGTTTATCACTCGATCCGAGCACACCCAGCGCAACCGCCAGAAGAATCGCGCCCGAGTCGGCGAATGAGTTTTCCTTAAAGTAGAAGTGGCCGGAGAGTTCGCCGCCAAAGCTGCCGTCGCTGTCCCTGAGCGCTTTCTTGATATTGACGTGGCCGACCATCGCGCGGACGGCCTCAACGCCAAGTGCACCAATCGTCTCCTCAACGACCTTCGAGCTGCGCAGGTCGTACACGATGGGTTTACCGGGATCCTTCTTTACGAACACGTCGGCGAGCCATGCGGTCAGGTGGTCGCAGCCACAGAGTTGACCTTTCTCGTCAACCAGCATGCAGCGGTCCGCGTCGCCATCAAAACAGGCACCCAACGCGCTGCCGGTGGATTTCACACCTTCCTGCGTCGGCACCATGTTCTCTTCAACCAAGGGGTTCGGCTCGTGGGCCCACTGGTCGGTGTAGGTGTCGTTGATCGCCTTGATCTCGAGGTTCTCGATGCCGTTGAAAACTTTTTCCAGCAGCGTTGTGCCCATGCCGTTGCAGCAGTCAACAAAAAGCTTCACGGGGTGTGCCAGAGCCGGCTGCAGGAATGAGCGAATGTGCCCCGCGTAGGCGTCCCAGATGTCGTGTTCTTCGAGGCCGCCAGTTGCTTCACCACAGCTGGTGCCATCGTCTTCGAGCTGTTGCGCGATGGCCTGGATCTCATCAAGGCCCGTGCCTTTACCGACGGGCTTCGCACCGGCTCGGCTGATTTTGAAGCCGATGTACTCGATTGGATTGTGGCTGGCGGTGCACTGCACCCCGCCGATGGCGTCGAGGTGCGGGATCGCGAAGTACTGCACGGAGGTGTCGCACTTACCCAGGTCGATGACATCGCAGCCGGCGGCACGGATTCCCGCGATCAATGAACCGGCCATTGAGGGTGCAGCGGGTCGGTGGTCACGCGAAACAACGACCTTACCCGGTCCGCCGTTCTCCTTTTTCAGCAGTTCAGCCGTGCCGAAGCCGATCTTCCATGCATCGTCCTCGCCCAGCGGGTCAGGGTAGATCGCTCGGACGTCGTAGGCTTTGAACACTTTCGAGATCATCGTTTTCCTCTTGGGGTACGTGGGTTGCAGAATCCCCGATGATAAGCCCAAGCCGCTGGGCCTGCGAGCGGCGTCACGTAAACCAAACACCTACAATAGGCCCATGGGCAAGCGATTCGTGGTCGTAGGCGGTGCAACGGCAGTAGCCGGGCTGGTGCTCGGCGCATCGATCGTGCTCGGTCCAGAGGCGGTCAAGACCGAAGACCCGGATCTCCCCGACGACATTGATGTGCCCGGCATCGGGGACCCTGCGGAGAACCCCGACCGCATCGGCGTCAACATCCGGGAGTTCGACTACACCACCTTCGAGCGTGATTCCAAGGGCCAGCTCCGTGGCATGCGCCTCCGTGCCGACCGCACCAATCTCAAGCCACAGGGCATCACCGAACTCATCCAGCCTCACGCCGAGATCCGCTTGGGCTCGCAGCGTGCCATCACCATCACCGCCGAAAAGGCCGACATGGAGATGGAGGATTCCAAGCCCCGTCGCGGCCAGTTCACGGGCAACGTCGTCGTTACGCTGTTTGAAGCCCCTGCTGGCATCGAGTTGATCATTGACTTCGACAATGAAGCACACAAGCAGTTCATCCAGCAACGCATCTATCTCGATGAAGCGACCGACTTCTCCATCGAGGACGACACCATCAACACCAAGGGGCCGGTCCATGTGACTTCGCCCCAAGTCGATTTCTTCGGCATCGGCCTGGCGCTGGCTTATAACACTCAGCGCGAACGTATCGAAAGCCTTGTGATTAACGAGGGCAGGTACCTCATCATTAACCCGGATGCCGACGCTGCGGGCTTCGACGCCGTGGCCGAGGCTGAGCCCGAAGGCGAGGCATCTGACTCCGATACAGAGCAGGCCCCCGCACCCAAGCAGTTCTACGCCGCCACGTTCGAAGACAACATCCTCGTCCGCGACGGGATCGAATCCGAACTCGCCGGCCAAACCCTCACGATCGATTTCTCGCTTGGCACTGACGCGGTTGAAGTCCAGCCCATCGCCCCCGACGCAGCTGGTCAATTGCCACGGGTGATCCCCACCGGCCAACTCGTCCAGGCCAACGCCAACACGATCCCTGCGCTCAGCATTCCACCGACCAATCAGCAGCGCACCATGCTCGTTCACGACCCCAAGCGTGACACCGTCGTGACATGGACAGGCCGACTCACCGTCAAGCCGTACGCCAAGCGACCCGAAGCCTTAGCCGACGACGACGACGCGCACCTGATCCTCGCTGGCCCAAACGCCTACGCACAAACAACACGCAACGGCGAACTTGAGCGGCTCGAAACCAACAAGCTCGAGTACCTGCTCTCTAACGAGCAGACCACCGCCTACGCCAGCGATGACAGGGCCATGCGCATCCTTTCCACCGCGCTGGGCGGAGAGATCACCGGCAGCAAACTCATTGTCCGCCAAGCCGACGGCACCGCGACCATCCTCGGGCCAGGCCAACTCACCTATACCGACAAAAAAGAGGGCAAAACCCTCAATCTGACCTGGCAAAACCGCCTCGACCTCGAGCTGTATACGCAGAGCGCCAACGCAGACGCATCAGACGGCAGCAGTCGCTCCGAAACAAAAATCCTCGGCGTCAAGACTGCCACCTTCGATGGCAACGTCACCGCCAAGCACAACGACTTTGACCTCACCGCCAACACCCTCACGCTGGCTTTTGCCAAGCCTGACAAGGCCAACGATATCGATAACAGCCCGACCTCGATCAACGCCACTGGTTCGGTCGCGGTACAGGCGCGTGGAGACGCTGAGGATGAGACGTTCGATATCTCCGCCGGCCGTCTCAGCATCGACCTCAAACTCGACGACAACAAAGAGGCATATGCCTCGGCCATCTACGCGTTGGAGAACGTCAGCGTCATCCGACCCGGATCAAAGCTCACCTGCAACCGCGTTAATGTCGAACTCAACCCACCTGTCGACCAATCGGAAGGCGAGGAAGATCCCTACGCAGAAGTGCGATCCATCCTCGCCGTAGGCAACGTCCGCGCCGATATCACCGACGAAGACGACCGGCGTATCGATCTCATCGCCGACCAACTCATCGCCGATGTGGTGAACGACAAACTCACCCTCGCTTCCGACAACGCGAACAGCCCCGCCGAGGTCACCGACCTGACGACCGGCCGGAAACTCACGGGGATGTTGGTCGAGATGGACGACAAGGCCGAGATCCTGAATATCACCGGCAAGGGCTCGCTCGCAACTGTGCTCGACGACCCCAACAATCTGGGTGCCGGCATCGAAGACGCCTTCCTCGCCATCGACTGGAGCAAGTCGATGTCCTTCAACAATGTCACGGGTGAAGCCGAGTTCCATGAGAACGTCCGTACCGAGTCACGCCGATCGATCGATTCGTCGGAGTTGACCTGCGACAACCTCAAGATGCGGTTCAGCCCGGAGAAGAACGGCGACGAGAAAGCAGCCAATGCCGATGAGCCAAGTCGGCAGATCAGATCAGCCGTCGCGACAGGCAATGTAAAGTTCCTTGCGTCGGCATGGGATGTCGATGAGCCGAACAAGATCAACAACAGGATCAGGCTCGAAGGGCCGAAGGTCGTCATCACCAACCAGCCTGCGGAGGGTGATAAGCAAGCGAAAGAGACACTCGTTGTGGACGGCGAGGGACGAATGGTTTTCGAAGACTACCGTCCGCCGGACAAAGAAGACGCGAAACGCAAGGCCACACTCACCGGCCGTGGCGCGACGCTCTTTAGCTGGGATCAATCCATGGACCTCAACGCATTATCCAACACCGCCACGCTGGTGGGCGAAGTACAGATGGTCCATCTGCCCAAGGACGATAGTGGCAAGACAGGCGACCCCGTCCAACTCGACTGCCACAAACTCGTCGCTGACATGACCGACAACGGCGGAATGTCTGTCTGGCTGAGCGACAACGCACCCGATGCACAGATCCAGTCGATTATTGCTACGGACAACGTCCGGCTGCTGCAGCAAGGCACGCGATCGATGCGTGGCGACACGATGTCCTTTAATGCCGAGAAAAATCTGGTCACGCTCACCGCCACCGGCAACCGGGACGTGATCATCGAAGACCTCAAACGCGATACGTCCACACGGACCAACAAGGTTACCTGGGACCTGCTCAACGACCGCGTCGAGATCGACAAACTCCGCGGCGGGGTCGCGCCGTTGAATTAGTCGGTTCACTACTGGTCATTCACTATTTCTTCTCAACCTGATACCGCGGGAAGAGCGGGTCGCCCTTCTCGATCGGCGTGCCGGGCTTGAGTTGCCCCCACTTGACCCACGCCTCGAGATCGCCCCGGCCGTTGTCCTTCAACTGCTCGGCATAATGCCCGAACCCGATGCGCTGCCAGAACGCCTCGCACTTGTCCGGGATGAACGGCCAGAGCAGAACGGAGGCGACGCGCAAGGCCTCGGCACAGTTGAAAAGGATCGTACCCACCTCGGGCATCTTGTCTGGATCCTTGGCTCGCTTGAAAGGCGCGGTCTCTTCGATATACGTATCCACACTGCGAACCAGCGACAAAGCTGCCTGGCCCTGATCATTCAGGTCGAGTTGCAGCCCTTCAGCATTCCATTCACTCAATGCGTTTTCTGCTGCATGGCCGTGGTCGGTTTGTGTTTCAACTTTCGGGCCGGGTTCTGGTGCACTGCCGTCGAAATACTTGCCGATCATGTTCGACACCCGGGATGCGGAGTTGCCGAACGTGTTCGCCAGATCGCTGTTGTAGACCTCAACAAACAGGTCCGGCGAGAACGCCGAGTCGGTCGTTCCTAACGGCCCGCGCGTGGCGAGGAAATAACGCAGCGCATCGAGCCCGAACTCTTCGACGTAGTTGTCGATCGCGGCGGGGTCGAGGAAGTTGCCCAACGATTTAGACATCTTCTCGCCCGACTCGCTGACCCAGTAGCTGTGCGAGTAGACAAGCTGGTTCTGCTGGACCTGCTCGCCCCAGACCCACTCATAGCCGTCGCACTTGGCCAGCGCCATCTGCAGGGCCGGCCAGATCGCGGCGTGGAACCAGAGAATGTCTTTCGCGATGAAGTGTGTCGCCCCACTCTCCCAATAGGGACGCCGCTCATCGTCATCGACATACGTCAGGTAGTTAAAGAGCGCATCGATCCACACATAGATCGTCTGCTCCTCGTCACCCGGCACGGGAATACCCCAACCGCCCGAGCCGGTTCGGCTGACCGGGACATCCTGCGCTTCTTTGATGCGGTTCACGATCTCGTTCTTACGCGCCTCGGGCTGGACATAACCCCTGCCCGCCTCGTCGCGCTCGGCGTAGAACGCCAGCAGCTCCTCGCGATACTTTTCGAGCTTGAAGAAGTAGTTCTTCTCTGTCTTCTTCACCAGTGGCTTGCCGTTAACCGGGGACTTGAAGTCATAGTCCTTGGCCTTGTTTTCCGGAACGTACTCTTCCTGGCCCGCGTCGTACCAGCCGACATACTCGCCCTCGTAGACGTCGCCGGACTTGAGCAGCGCGCTGACGTACTCGGTGACCTTCTGTTTATGCCGATCGCTGGAAGTGCGGACGAAATCATTGTTCGTCATCTCCAGTTTCTCGAAGACACCCTTGAATGCTGCCGCGTTCTGGTCGGCCCAGGCCTGCGGGCTCAAACCATTCTCGGCCGCCTTGTCCGAGACCTTGGCGGCATGCTCATCCACCCCGGTGAGGAAGAAGGTGTCGTCGCCCTTGAGCCGGTGGTATCGCGCGACAACGTCCGCGACCATCGTCGTGTAGACGTGCCCGAGGTGGGGCTTGTCGTTGACGTAGTAGATCGGGGTCGTGACGTAGAAGGTGTTATCCGTGCTCATGGGACGGGGATTGTAATTGATGCCGTGGCCATCGGCAGTGTCGAACCAACTTACAATACCGCCGTGCCCAACCTCCGCGACCTTGCCTATGCCATTGGTGTGACGCTGACCAGCCCGTTCTGGGGGCTGAAACTGCTGCGCACGGGCAAATGGCGGACGGACTGGGCCGGACGGTACGGCCACGCCACCCCACTACCAGAGCACGATGGCAAGACCCTCCTGTTCAACGCGGTCAGTGTCGGCGAAGTCAATCTGCTCCGTGGGCTGATTGAAGAACTCACTGAGCGAGCCCCCAACCTGCGCATCGTTGTCGCCGCGACAACCAACACCGGCTTCAAACGGGCCAGTGAACTCTATGGCGAAGAACACACGGTCGTGCGCTACCCCCTGGATTTCTCGTGGGTCGTCTCCCGGTTCCTGAATCGCATCAAGCCGGATGCGGTGTGCTGCGTCGAACTGGAGGTTTGGCCGAACTTTGTCGACGCGTGTACCAAGCGGAAGATCCCGATCTGCGTTATCAACGGTCGACTCAGCGAAAGGTCTTTCAAAGGCTACAGGAAGATCAAAACGCTGATCGGCCCGAGCTTTGCCAAGCTTGCTTTCGCTGCGGTGCAGACGAAGGACTATGCCGAGCGGTTCACGGCGATGGGCGCTAAAGATGTACAGGTGCTCGACACGATGAAGTGGGACAACGCGAAGCTGGATGACGAGGTGCCGGGAACAACCGAACTGGCCGAAGCGCTGGGGGTCAACTACGAGCGGCCGATTATTGTCGCTGGATCCACCGGCCCGGGCGAGGACAAGTTGCTGGTCGATGCCCTGCCTGAGGGCGCCCAACTTGTGATCGCACCGCGTAAGCCCGAGTGGTTCGATGCAGCCGCCGAGGCCGCGCCTGGGTGCGTCCGACGCACCGACAACAAGCCCGGCGAAGGGCCCATCTACCTGCTCGACACGATCGGCGAACTCCGCAAGGCCTACGCCTTTGCCGACGTGATTGTCGTCGGGCGAAGCTTCCTGGGGCTCTATGGCTCGGATGTGATGGAGCCCGCCGCGCTGGGTAAGCCCGTCATCATCGGCCCTTACCACAGCGACTTTCAGGACACCGTCGACGCGATGAGCGAGGCGGGCGGACTGATCGTGACCGACGACCCCGGTAAACATATCCGTGAGCTTTTGGAGGATTCAGACAAGGCCAAAGAGATCGCCGACGCCGGCCGAGCCGTGATCCGAGCACGCCAGGGCTCGACCAGCCGACATGCGGATATGATCTTGGCTTTGCTGGCCCAGACCCAAGACTGATGCCCTCCACCGAACTGCGACAAAACGAACTTAAGCACGCGAAGCGACTCGTCGTCAAGGTCGGCAGTGCGCTGGTGACGAAGACGACCGACGCCGGCCCGGGCGTCGACACAACTGCGATCAATCGGCTGATGGGACAGGTCGTCACCCTCATCGAGGGCGGACGCGAGGTCGTGCTCGTCTGTAGCGGTGCGGTCGCAGCAGGTTGCGCGGAACTGGGCCTGCACGAACGCCCCAAGGACTTGGCGGAGCTTCAGGCCGTCGCCGCGATCGGTCAGCGTCGGCTGATGGCACTCCTGCACACTGCTGCGAAAAAGCGTGGTCATGCGGCGGGGCAGATGCTGCTGACGCGCGGCGACTTCGACGACCGCGTCCGATTCCTGAATATCCGCAACTGCGCTGCGAAGCTGCATGAACTGGGCGCGGTCCCCGTACTCAACGAGAACGACACCGTCGCGGTTGAAGAACTTCGCTTCGGCGACAACGACCTGCTTGCTGCGATGATGGCCAACGCGATGAAGGCCGACGCGCTGATCCTGCTCACTTCAGTCGACGGCCTGCTTGATGCGGACAACAACGTGATCGACCGCGTGGACTCTGTGCTCGACGCCCAGCAGCACGCACGCACCGACATGAAAACAAGTTGGGGCAGCGGCGGGATCAAGACCAAGCTCGACGCCGCGCGTCTGGTCACTGAAGCAGGCGAGATCGCGGTTGTCGCACCCGGCAACATGAAGGATGTGCTGCTCAAACTCATCGAAGGCGAGAAGATCGGCACGGTCTTCGCACCTGCCGCACGCAAGCTCGACAGCCGCCAGCGTTGGATCGGTTTAACCGCCCGGCCCGCCGGGACGGTGAGCGTGGATGAGGGTGCCGATCGCGCCATCCGTAGCCGAGGCAAGTCGCTGCTGGCCTCAGGCATCACCGAAGTCACCGGCCGATTCATGCGCGGCGACGTCCTGCTCGTCCGCGATCCCCACGGCAAAGAACTGGCGCGTGGCCTGACCAACTATTCAGCCGATGAACTGGCCCTGATCAAGGGCAAACGGTCGGATCAGTTTGCGAAGCTGCTTGGACGTGAGGGGTATGCAGCGGTGATCCATCGGGATAATCTGGTGGTGTTGGGGTCGTAATGAAATCTTATGCCTTCACCCGCGGATACTTCCCCGCCTCCCACGCGTAATCAATATCCGGATCTTTCCCGAACGCACGCCCCGCCTGGCGGATGTTGTCCCAGTGGGCGACGGCGTGTTTGTTCAAACCTGCCGCATCAGGGTCTGGCGGCGCGGGGTGGCGCCAGCAGACTTCGCCGGCGTCGTGGTCGGTCAGGCCGAGCGTGCACTTGAAGTCGGTCTCGGACGGCGCGGCTTCGTCCAGCGCACGCTTGGTGCAGTTGAGACAAATGACTGAGCCGTGGTGCCCCTCGGTCATGGGGTTGGCCTGCTCTTCGTCGTAGGCATCCCAATCGACGCCGCAGAAGTCACAGGAGATCACGATGCCGTCGTCGGTGGTGCGTTGCATGGCTGCCTTAACCCCCCTCCCTGGAGGGAGGGGCTGGGGGAGGGTGCCGAGTCGCAGTTGCCTGATTCACGGCATTCGCGATCCCATCCACGATGGAATCAAGATCACGCAGGATATCGTCGTTGCTAATGCGCAGCACGCGATAGCCCATCGATACGAATTTGCTTTGCCGGTCAGCGTCGTATTGAGCCCGGCCGATATGGCTGTCGCCATCGACCTCGATGATCAGCGAAGCATCCGTACAAACGAAATCAACGATGAAGCCTGCGATCGCGTGCTGTCGGCGGAATTGGTAGCCGTGTACTTGTCCCCGACGCAGCCTGCTCCACAGCAGTCGCTCTGGGAAAGTCGCTTCCTTGCGAAGCTCCTTTGCGTTTTGAATGAGTTGTGCGGAAGGCCTTGGCTTTTGACGTTTATCGGTCACGCTTGGCACCCTCCCCCGGCCCCTCCCTCCAGGGAGGGGAGTTCAAGGCAAATCCATTCGCCTACTCGTCCTCATCAAACAGGTCATTGAGCAGGTAGTCCCACTCGATGGTCACGTGTGGCTTGGCGTTCTCGATCGCTTCGCCACGCGCGGTCCAGCGGTAGAGCGACGCTTCGATCGCGGCATCCCACTCCTTGTATCGGGTCGAGCGGATGATCTTTGCCTCGTAGACCTTTCCAGTCTTGTCGAAGGTAATACTCACACGCGCGTTACGCGGGATCGACAACACCCGGCTGCCCGTGCCCGGCGGGGTCGGCAACTTCGTCGTCACCTTGATCCCCTTGCCCACCAGAACCTTGCCCTCCTGCAGCTTCAACTCCGTGATCCGGATGTCCGTCGGCGGGGCCTCGCTGTCATCCTTCGGGGCACGCGTCGGGGTCTGCTCTTCACTCGGCGTGGCGGGGTCGCCATCATCGCCCTCGGGCTTGGGGGCCACCTCGATGTCCGGCTTGGGCGAGGTCGTGGGATCCGTCGTCTTTTCCTCGGTCGGCTTGTTGGTGTCCGTCTTCTCCGGATTGTTCGAGTCGGTGTCCGACTCGGTCTCCGCAGGCGTTTCTGAGTCGGTCGTGCGATCGGTATCCGGCGCATCGGGGTCGGCAGGCGAGGGGACCTCGCGGTCGCCTGGCGTAGGTGTCGGCTTGTCCTGCTGATCAGGCGTCGGATCGTCCGGGCGGATAGGGGTCAGCGGCTTGTCCTCGCCGTCGCGTCGGGGTGGCAGGTCACCCGCCTCGCCGGGCAGGCCATCGATCCTGCTCTGCGTCTCGCTGCTCGGGGTCTGGGGACGCGGAGCGACATCGGTCTGCGTCGGATCTGGCAGGGTCTGGCTGGTGTCATGCTTCGTCGGATCGATAGGTTGGGCCGGCCGATTCGGATCCCCCGTCGCGGTCACGGCAGAGGCAATCGCGGGCGGCTGAGGGTTGTTGACCAGTGGCGCGTTGGGAACTGGCTCAGCCTGCGATTGCAACGCAGGCTGCACCGTCCGGGATCGCATCGCGATGTGCTCCTCGATCCGGTCGTGTTCGATCCATTGGACGACAAGACGCTCGGGACGATCCGGATCGCCGAGCTTGATCTCCGCGTCGGCCTGCTCCTGGGTCCACACCTCGATCGGCACCGCAAACGTGTTGTTGTCTTCAAAGTCTGCTTCATCGACCGCGTCTTCTGCATCGGCCTTGACGATCAAAAACCAATCCCCCGGATCGACCGACTCGGGTACGGTCAACTCGAGTGCCGTCTCATAGCGCGACCGCGGCTGCAGGGGTTGGCTGGCATCCGCCGTGGCGATCAAATGATCCTCGCCGTCCAGATGATCATCGCGCGACAGGTAGACGCCGTCAGTCCAGTTGCTGTCCACCGTTGGAACACTGCCGAGGTTGGCAATCGAGAACGCGATCGGGGCAGGGCGACCAATGACCAATCGGTTGGGATTTGTGATGGTCGCTACGCCAAGGTCAGGCTGGTTCGTATCGACCAACTCGATCGGAACAGAGGCGAACCCCCTTGTAAACGAAGGCTGGTCCAGCAGCTGGTCGGCATCTGCAGCGAGGAGCAGGTGCATCGGCCCGGTTACGCCACGCGGCAATTCCACTGCGATCGCCTCGTGCCGATATTCGCCTTGTGGTCCAAGCGGAGCGGTGCGTTCGAATGTCCGCAGCGGCAGGTCGGTCGGGTCGAGCTTGTTGTCGGAGGAGAGGTAGATCCGGTCGGCCCAGCCGTGCTCGCCGAGTTTGGGGTTGCTGCTGGCCCAGCCGTCGCCGACGTTTTCAATGGCGAAGTCGATGAGCACTGAACCGCCGGTCACCGCACGGTCGGGGGCGTTGAAAGTTTGAACAGCGAGCTCAGGGCGCTGCGGTCCGTCAATGTAGATGGGTGCGACGCGGGTGTTGTTGGAGCGGTCGGCATCGGGGACTTGTTGATTGACATCGGCTTGATAGATCAGCCAGTAAGGGCCATCGGAATCGTTGCCTGGCTGCACACCCGGGTTGAGCGCCTCAATCGTCACGCGCTCCGGGTCCTGGATCGTCACGCCCGGGACAATCAGATCAGTCAACGACACGTCGTCATCAGAAACGATCCGATCCCGAGACAACCAGATGGTGTCTGTTCGATCAAAGCGTGTCAGGTGCGTTGAAAAACCGTTTTCTAATTCAACAACGCGGGCGAAGGTCGAGACCCAGTCTCCAGATTCTGCCATGCGATCCGATTCGAATGACTCGACAATCAAATCGACTCGTGCCTGGTCCCCCTCCCCCACCGCAGCCCCAACCCACGGCAGCATCACCGCGTGCAGCGCGATAGCCACCGCGAATGCGGCGATCAGCACCAGGTTGTCGCGATTGGTCTTCATGGCTTTAATCAGAGCACGAAGCGTTAGCGAGTGATTCAAAATTGAGAAGACTCGGGTCACTCGCTAACGCTTCGTGCTCGGCATCTCGTGCGTGTCCTGAGTTCAGACGCATCAATCGCCTTCAAGTTTCGGCAAACGGATATCCACGACACCCGCCGACTGAATTCGGTCCAGAAGCCGCATCAGACCCGGACCCCGGTCGATCGGGCTGTCCACCTGCTGCAGCGTCACGACCAGCGGCGGCGCGTCGGTCCGGCCCGCCAACTCTCTTAATCGGCCATCCAACTCATCGTCCGCCACCGCGACACCGTCCAGTAAAACGCCCCCATTCGCATCCACTTCCAGCAGCACGATCGCTTCGTCGACCGCCCGCGTCGCCCCCTCGACAGAGACAAGGGCAACACCCGAACTCTTGAGCTCGACCATCACCACCATCGCGTAGATGAAAAACGTTAACAACAGAAACACCACATCAATGAGCGGCATCATCTCCACACGCGGCGAATAATCATGTCGGCGGACCGATCGCATAGCCATATTGTACCCCGCGAATCACTCAATCCCGGATCGCATCCCAAGCCGCGGCGATCTTCTCGGCAGGCGTGTCCTTGACGATACTTACGGCACCGAGGCGATCCGGCAAGATCAGGCGTACCTGGCCGTCTTTGACCTTCTTGTCGGCCTGCATGATGCCCATCAGCAGGTCCGTATCCGCCAACTGATCGCTGGACGTCGGCAGCCCGATCCGCTCCAACAACGCGACCAGCCGGTCGAGCAGGCTGCCATCACATCGCCCGGTCGAAACCGCCAGGCTTGTCGCGGCGACCATACCTAACGAGACGGCCTCGCCGTGCGCGTAGGGGCCTTCGTAGGCGTGCGACTCTGGCGGTGGCTTGGGTGTTTCAAACCGTGGTGGCGGAGCAAAGCGGCGGCGCTTGGGCTGTGCCGCCTCTGCCATGGCAACCGGGCTCGCCTCGATCGCATGGGCAAACGTGTGCCCGAAGTTCAGGTGCGCTCGAACGCCCTGCTCCTTCTCGTCCTCAGCGACGACCGCTGCCTTGATTTGTACGTTGCGCCGCACCAGTTCAACCAGCGCATCGCTTTCCAGATTCAGGATGCGGTCAACGTTGTCCTCGATCCACGCGAAGAGTTCCGGGTCGCGGATGACGCCGTGCTTCACGCACTCGGCCAGGCCGCAGCGTAACTCCCGGTCCGGCAACGTCTTCAAAACATCGGTATCGATACAAACCAGCACCGGCTGATGAAACGCACCGACGAGGTTCTTGCCCTGCTTGACGTTGACGCCGACCTTGCCACCAACAGACGCATCGACCATCGACAGCAGCGTGGTGGGCACCTGAACAAACGGCACGCCGCGGAGGTAGCTCGCAGCGACATAGCCGGCCGTATCACCGATGATCCCGCCACCGATCGCAACGACCGGGCTTTTCCGCTCAAGCTTTGCGTCGAGCAGGATGCCCAACAGTTCCTGTACCGTGCCAAGTGATTTGAGTTTTTCGCTGGTCGGGACGACTGCTACGGTCACGTCGTAATCGCCTCGCTTCAGTGCCCGCAGCGCCACCCGGCCATGCGACGCTTCGATGTTTTCATCGATAATCGCAGCGGCCTTGGCGTGTGGGGCAATCTGAGCGAGCTTTTCGCCAAGCGTATCGATCGCGCCGGGCTCGATGACGATCTCGTAGTGGTGGTCCTTGCCGGGGATGTTCAATTCGACCGTGGGCATGCGGAGATTCTACCGGATCGGCGCATCACTCCGTTTCATGCTTCTGGCGAAGCACATCCAGGGCCGCGACAGGGTCTTCAGGCAGGTCATCGACCTGCTCGTCTTGATCTTCACCTTCCTGCCGCTCGTGTGCCTCGCGTTCGCGACGGAGTTCGTCGAGCCGATCCTGCAGCTTCGTGCCTGCCCCGCCACTGCCGGAGGTACGCCGCATCAAAAAGCGCATCGCAACGAAGAAACCGCCAACAATGACCACCGCCGCGAGGACCTTGGTCATTGATGAGGTCCCGCCGCTGCTGGAAGGTGCCGCACTTGCCTCCTCGACCACTTCCGCGGCACCGCCAATAAAGGTGGTATACGTGAACGGCAGACCGTTGGTATCGCGGATCATCCAGAGCTTGTGGAACCTGGCCGCGAGACGCACCTTGCTGCCCTGCTCTGGCGCAGTCATCTTCGCGTTCGGGTCGTTGAACAGCACAATGATGGTCGCCTCGGCGTTGTCCTTTTCGGTGACGATGGTCCATCGTGTCGTCTGATCGCCCCAAGCCGGGTCGCCCGCACGCAGCAGTTTGTCGCTGCTGTGATTGACCAGCGTCGGCCAACGATCGGCATACGCCAGCCAGCCCTCGATGAGGTAGACGTTGCCGCGTGCCTGCTCGGGCTTGTCCTTGAGAAACGCGTAATCAGGTGGCGGTGCGACGGCCGCACCGGCATCCCCGCTGAAGTCGTCGCCTTTCCAGGTCGCCGCGTTGCGCAGGAGGACGTAAAAACCGTCCTGCTGGTCCAGCACGTCGTCACGGTCCGTGGTGCCGTCAGCAAGCCGCTGGCGGTCGGATTCAGACATTTCCGGTGCTGCAACCCCCGGCCAGGCCAGCAGCAACACAAGCAGAGTCAAGCCCTTTCGCATCAAAACAGTTTACCGCCGCACCACCAATCCGCATCCGTTATCATCCGTGATTCCCCGTTTTTTGCCTGCCTAATCCCATTGAAGTAGCTGTGCCATGACGACTGCAGACGCCACCGAACAAGCCATCGCAGACATCCCCGCCTCGGTCCGAGGACAGGTCGTCCCGATCCTGGACTTCGGAAGCCAGTACGTCCAACTGATTGCGCGACGCGTGCGCGAAGCAGGCGTGTTTTCGATGCTCGTCGGGCCGAATATCACCTACGAGCAGCTCAAAGCGCTCAACCCCAAGGGGATTATCCTCTCCGGCGGCCCGTCCTCCGTCTATGACGAAGGTGCCCCCAAGTGTGACCCGCGCATCTTCGAGCTCGGCGTTCCCGTTCTGGGCATCTGCTACGGCATGCAGATCGGCTGCACACTCCTGGGTGCCGAAGTCAAGAACGCACAGGCCCGCGAATACGGCGGCGTCAAGCTGCACATCAATTCCGACGAAGATCTCATGCGAGGCGTCCCCGAACACACCACCGCGTGGATGTCCCACGGCGACCAGGTCAATTCGCTACCCGACGACTTCATCCCCCTCGCCACAACACCGACCTGCCCTTATGCCGCGGTCAAGCACAAGGGAAAGCCCTTCTTCGGCGTGCAGTTCCACCCCGAGGTCACGCACACGCCCCACGGTAACGACATCCTCAGCAACTTCCTCTTCCAGGCCTGCGGATGCGAAGGCTCGTGGCGCATGGCCGACTTCCTGGAACACGAATCCAACGCGATCCGCGAACGCGTCGGCGATGCACAGGTCATCTGCGGCCTCTCGGGAGGCGTGGATTCCTCTGTCGTTGCCGCGATGCTGCACCGCGCGATCGGCAAACAGCTGACCTGTATCTTTGTTGACAACGGCCTGCTGCGTAAGGGCGAGCGCCAGATGGTCGAGACAATGTTCCGCGACCACTTCGATATGGATCTGCGTGTCGTCGACGCCGAGCAACAGTTCCTCGACGACCTCGCGGGTATCGAAGACCCGCAGGAAAAACGCACCCGAATCGGACACCGCTTCATCGATGTGTTCAAGGAGGCGTCCAAGGACATCGACGGCGTGAAGTTCCTCGCCCAAGGCACACTGTACCCCGACGTGATCGAGTCCGGCCACGGCTATGCCGGCACCGCAGCAAACATCAAGCTGCACCACAACGTCGGCGGGCTTCCCGAACAGCTCGGCTTCGACCTTGTCGAACCGCTACGCAACCTCTTCAAAGACGAAGTCCGCCAGCTCGGTGCCGTGCTCGGCCTGCCTGAGAACATGGTCTGGCGTCACCCCTTCCCCGGCCCCGGCCTGGCCGTGCGTGTGCTGGGCGAGGTCAACAAGCCACAGCTCGACCTGCTGCGTGATTGCGACGAGATCCTGCTCGAGGAGATCGTGGCTAACAACCTGTATCGCAAAACGGCACAGGTCTTTGCGGTGCTGCTGCCAGTCAAGGCGGTGGGCGTGATGGGCGACGGCCGAACACATGAGCAGGTCGTTGCGATCCGCGCGGTGGAAAGCCAGGACTTCATGACCGCCGACTGGGCGAGGATCCCGTTTGATGTGCTGGCCACGATCAGTAACCGCATCATCAACGAAGTCCGCGGCGTGAACCGGGTGTGCTACGACATCTCGTCGAAGCCGCCGGCCACGATTGAATGGGAATAGGCAATAGCAACCGCCCCGCTGCGTTATGCCGTGCATGAAAACTGCACCATTGCGCCTTATCGCGTGCGTCTGTGCCTTGCTGATCGCGAGTTCGGCAGTCGCGGATGACCGCCCCAATATTGTTTTCATGCTCTCTGATGACCAGTCCTGGTCGGGCACCTCGGTCCCGATGCACCCGGATCATGATTTCTCCTGCAACAAACAGCTGCACACACCGCACCTTCAAGGTATGGCCGACCGGGGCATACGGTTTTCATCCGCGTATGCCCCGGCTCCGGTCTGCTCACCAACGCGTGCCAGCCTGATCACCGGCAGAAGCCCCGCGGCCCTTGGCTGGACCAAGGCCGGGCCCTCTCTGACCGCCCGTAAGAACCCGCCCATGCTTGCACCGAAAAGCAGCAAGTCATTGGACAGCGAGATCGTTACGTTCGCCGAGCTCTTGCAACAGGCCGGCTACCGCACCGCGCATCTCGGCAAGTGGCACCTCGGTGGCGGCGGCCCTGAGGCGCACGGCTTTGATGTCAGCGACGGGAACATCGGCAACGGCGAATCCGACAAACACAAGGCCCCCAATCCCGTCGATCTCTTCGGCATGGCCAAGCGAGCCGAAGCATTCATGTCCGATGCAAAACAGGCCGACAAACCCTTCTTCATCCAGCTCTCCTGGCTTGCTCTGCACAGTGCCGAGAACGCCCTGCCCGAGACAATCGCGAAATACAAAGCCGCGGGCCTGCGACGCGACCGGCAGGCTCAGCGTGCAGCCCTGACCGAGAACATGGACACCGCCGTCGGCCGAGTGATCGCGTCTATCGAAAAACTCGGGCTTGCCGACAACACCTATGTCATCTTCATGTCCGACAACGGCGGGCCAAGCCGGGACGGCATCAACGGCGGCAAGGGCAACCTCTTCGAAGGCGGCATCCGCGTCCCCCTCGTCGTCACCGGACCGGGGATCCAAGCCAAGGGTTGGTCACACACCCCCGTCGTCGGCTACGACCTCTACCCGACCTTCCTTGACTGGGCCGGCGTCGAGATCCCCGCGAGCGTCCATGCCAAACTTGAGGGTGGCAGCATCGCCGGCCTATTGACCGGAGAAACCAATAAGGTCGAGCGGCCACGCGAGGGCCTGATCTTCCACTTCCCGCACTACCAGACCCAGGTCACCCCGCACTCGGCGATCCGCATCGGCGACTACAAACTGCTCAAGTCCCACCAGACCGGCAAGGTCAAGTTGTTCAACCTGCAGGCCGACCTGCGTGAACAAAAAGACCTCTCAAAGTCGCAGCCCGACCTCGCTCGCGATCTGGAATCGAAGCTTGATGCAGCCTTGAAAGAACTTGGTGCCGACTTGCCCGTCATCAACAAAGACTACGACCCGTCCAAACCCACAGAGACGAGTGTCGGCCCGACGCGCGATCGGCGGTAGGTTTAGAGCGGTTCGGGTTTGAACCACAGAGCACACAGAGAACACGGAGCAAGGCAAAAGGCATTGGTCTGTGTTGTTTTGTTATTCTCAACGTCTTGTCTCTGTGGCCCTCTGTGATCTCTGTGGTAAAACTGAATCGCCACCATGCCCACCATCGCACACATCTCGGATCTGCACCTGCAGTCAGGCGTGCCGGAGCGGCAGACGCAGGTGGAGCCGATCCTGCAGAAGATCAACGAGATGAAGCCCGATCTCGTCGTCATCAGCGGGGATGTAACGGATGACGGATGGGATTCGCTTGATGAATTGAAGTGGGCGAAGGATTGGCTGGATGCACGAATCAATTCACCACAGATGGTTCTGCCAGGCAATCATGATGTAGGAAACTTTGCTAATGCCGAAGAAGGCCCGATTAACAGCGAGCGATTAGATAGATGGCGTTCTGTTTTCGATACGAATGAATGTCGAGAATTTGATCATTGGTGGATCGTCGGTGTAAATAGCATGACTTTTGGATTGTCTGGAAATCTGGCTAGTGATCACTTTTCGGAAATAAGTCATTGGATTATGGAAGCGGATTGGTGCAAAGTACCAATCGCACTATTTCAGCACAGCCCATTCTTTTCAAAATCAATCGATGAGAAGAATCCAGCAATTGATTACTGGGTTGGACCAAAAAACGAACGTCAAATAATCTGGAAACAGATACAGCGTGACAAAACAGTCAAACTCATTGGCTCCGGCCACGTCCATCAATCCCGCCTCACTGAGGTCGATGGCATCAAGATCGCATGGGCCCCGCCTGCGTCGGGAACCTGTGTTCATTCGCCCGGACTGCCCAACCCGCCAATGCCTGAAAAGACCGGCTTTTTCCTGCACCATCTCCATGATGATGGGCGGGTTGAGTCCGAACTGGTCGAGTGTGCGCCGATGCTCAAGTGCATCGAGTTCAATCCCTGGCCGTGATGCGCCATTCTTACTTTGAAGCCCATGCCGTGACGGCGTGGGCTTCGAGCATCATGTATTTTCGATGATTCGTCTGAGACGCTTCGTGCACTGATAAACCGCATATGATGCATCCATGCGAAGACTTGCCCCGCTGCTGTTGATCTGTCTATTGGCCATCGGCTGCTCCAAGACCACGCAGCAGACGCTGGTCACCCGGACGCAGCCGACGCATTCGCTGGCTGAGGCGAAAGACCTGCCCAAGGCCATGCGCATCCCCCTGACGCACGACAAGGGCTACCTCTTCGTTCAGACCTCCGTCAATGGTTCACGCACCGGGTCGATGCTCTTCGATACCGGCAGCACGCTCAACATCATCGACCGCGGTGCCGTGGCGAGGCTTGGCCTGAGACAAGTCGGCGAGGGCAGGACCGTCGGCATCGGGGGGACCGAGACCTTCACACAGCATGCAGTCGATTCGCTCGCGATCGGGGATCTGGACCTCGGCGTCACACGGAGCGGTTCACTGAGCATGCACAAACTGTTCAGGGGGATGCAGCGCAGCCCGGCCGGGCTCATCGGCTCGGTCTCGCTGATGCCGCACCCGTTTACGGTTGACTACAAGAAGAAGGAACTGATCGTCTACAACCGCCAGACGTTTGTGCCCCCGCCGAACAGTGACAAGGTCCAGTTGACGTTCTATGGCCGACTGCCCGCGGTGAAGGGAAAACTCGCCAACGGCCAGGAGGTCATCTTAATCCTCGATACCGGCGCAGATAACACCGTCTCCCTGCCCATCGAGCTTTCCACGATGCGCGGCGTCCTTGCGACAGGATCGACCGGGGCGGGCAACGCGCGCGGCGTCGGCGGGGACATCCAGACGATCCAAGGCTGGCTAAAAGAATTGGATGTGTTCGGCTTTCGCCTCGCGGGGGTGCCCGTGACGTTCGAGCCCAAGACCCGCGAGCCACGGCGAAAAGACCTGCCGGTTGGACGGCTCGGTGGGCAACTGCTCAAAGATTTCCGTCTGACCTTCGACGCCCGGCACAGCGCGGTGTACGTCGAATTCACCGGGGCGTCTGGCGAGTAATCCAGCTCAATCCGTCTCGGACAGGATCTGGTCCTTCGCGGCATTGAGCAGGGATTCCATCTTCTTACGGACGGTGGCTTCGTCGATGCCAGCGGACTTTTCTTCGATGTCGGCCATGACTTTACGGACCACGTCGTCCTCGCCCGGCTCCTCGAAGTCGGACAGAACGACAGTCTTGGCGTACTCCGCGGCCGCGTCGCCTTCGAGGCCAAAAGCCTCAGCCAACCAAAGGCCCAGCAGCTTGTTACGGCGGTTGGTGACCTTGAATTTCAGCTCACCATCGTGGTGCAGCTTGGCTTCCATTCCTTTGCGGCGGTCGTCGATGCCTGACATGGCGTTGCTCCTGCGGATTTGGTTTCGTGTTCAAACATCATTGTAGCTGATGCGGCGTCGGTCGCCCATGCTTGTGTCGGCCGGCGTTTTGCAACGACAGCCCCATCGGGCGTATGATTCGCGGGTGATCCAACCGCTTTCTAACCGCATCAAGACCGCCGGGCTGACGCTGATGATGATGTGCGTCGCCTGTCCGCAACTCGCCCAGCCGACGCATGAGTTAGACGATGATGGGTCGTTTGTGCAGTTGGCTGAGCCGGATCCGTCCACCGCCGAGGGGCAACTGCAACTGATCCGTCGCACGCTGGTGTCGGGGGACGCGAAGCAGGCCAAGCGGGACGCGGAGAAATGGATCGAAGACAACCCCGGACACGCGTTGATGGCTGAGGCGACACTGCTTCAGGCTGACGCCATGGTCTCAATAGGTGACTTCTACCTTTCGCTTGAACAGTATGAACTGGTCATCGTCCTGTACCCGGGCACCGAGCAGTACCGAACCGCGATCGAACGTGAGTACGACATCGCCAAGCTGTTCATCGGCGGCTTGAAACGCAAGGGG
>JBMZAP010000048.1:0-22274 GCA_049611445.1 Phycisphaeraceae bacterium
TTCTTCTTAGTAGCCTTCTTCTTAGTGGCTTTCTTCTTAGTAGCCTTCTTCTTAGTGGCTTTCTTCTTAGTAGCCTTCTTCTTAGCGGCTTTCTTCTTAGTAGCCTTCTTCTTAGCTTTCTTCTTTGCCATGGCGTTTGGTTCCTTTCGGTTCGCGCTTCGGAGCTTAGTCAACACTGTAACGTTGCGGTATGACGTAAGTCAATAAAAAAACACCGCGCTTGTCGTATCGGCGGTGATCATTGATCGGCTTGAGTATTCTTTCGTTTTTCTTTGTCGAATTCTTCCATTATCCTCGGTCAACTTGCGATGCGGTCAACAAACAACGCTTGCAGGTGCGCTGCAAGCGTTGCATGGATGTATTCAATTGTTGTTCAGGCATTAACTTGCGGCATCTTGCTTGTGTTCAGAGCAAACTTTTTCCTGCAAGTGTGCCGGTAGCGGGTCATAGTGGCTCAGTTCCATCGTAAACGTGCCTTGGCCCGCCGTCATGCTCTTGAGTTGGTTCGCATAGCTATTGATTTCGGCCAGTGGGAGCACTGCATCAATCATCGCCATATCCCCTGGCAGCATGTCGGTGCCTTGGATTCGACCGCGTTTACCGGCTAAATCACCCGTAATGTCGCCCATATATTGATTCGGAGCGGTGACTTCAAGGTGTACCATCGGTTCAAGCAGTACCGGTCCGGCTTTTTGAACCGCATCGAGCAGCGCCAGCCTTGCAGCGGTGACAAACGCGATCTCTTTTGAGTCCACCGGGTGGTGTTTGCCGTCGTACACACTCACGCGGAGGTCCTGTAACGGGCAACCCGCGAGGAAACCGCCCTCATAACCTTGCTTGACGCCTTTTTCGACCGCGCTCATCAGGCCGTGTGGGATGCTGCCTCCAACGGTCTCGTTGACAAATTCGAATCCGGCCCCACGTTCCAGCGGTTCAACACGCAGATAAACCTCGCCGAACTGTCCTGCCCCACCTGTCTGTTTCTTATGACGGTGGTGCCCCTCGGCTTTTCTGGTGATCGTTTCCCGATACGCAATCTTGGGCGTATGGGTCTCGACCTCGACGTTGTAACGCGTCTTGAGCTTCTCAAGCAGCACACGCAGGTGCAGTTCACCCATGCCGTGAATCACTGTTTCATGGGTCACACTATCGCGTGTGATCTTCAGCGTCGGGTCCTCTTCCTGCATTTTTGAAAACGCATCAGCGATTTTCTGCTCATCGCCACGCTTCTTCGGTGCGATCGCCAGCCCGGACATCGGCTCGGGCAACTGGATCGGGCGCAGGTGCAGGTTGTCTTCATCGTGTGAGTCGTGCAGTACCGCGTCGTAATGGATCTCTTCTACCTTCGCCACAGCCACCAGGTCCCCGGGTATCGCGTGATCGATTTCAACGTGGTCCTTGCCCTGCAGCTTGAACAGGTGTCCGACTTTAAAGGGCTTCTTGCTCTCGCCAGCCTTGACATCGTCAATAAACAGATGGCTGTCAGGTGTCACCGTGCCCTGGTGAACGCGGAAGCATGCCAGCTTGCCCACAAACGGGTCCACCCTTACCGCGAAGACATGGGCGATAACATGTTTGTCGGCATCGGCTTCGAAGTGCAGTTCATGGTCGAGATCGGTTCCACGCACAAACGGCCGAGGGTTGCCCTCCAGTGGGCTGGGCGCGAGGTTCACCAGCAAATCCAGCAACGTGTCGATCCCAATGGGTTCGCTTCCATCGCGCGGCTCGCTGGCCGTGAAGCACACGGGAATCAGGTGCCCTTCTCGAAGCGCCTTTTCAAACGGGTCGTGCAGTTGTTCGGGGGTCACTTCCCCCTGCTCGAGGTAGAGTTCCATCAACGCTTCATCGACCTCAACGACCTGGTCGACAATCGCGGTGTGGAAGTCGGCTACCGGTCCCAAGTCACTCTCACCCTCAGTTTGTTGGAAGCAGTCGATCACACCCTTGCCGCCATCGCATGGCAGGTTGATCGGCAGGACCTCACCGCCAAAGGTCTCTTTCAGGGACGCAAGCAGGCCGGGCAGGTCAATGTTTTCCGCATCGATCTTGTTGACCACGATCATGCGACACAGCCGGCGCCGTTTGGCACGCTGCATCATTCGGCGGGTGACGCTCTCGATGCCGTTCTGTGCGTTTACAACCACGGCAACGGTTTCAACTGCCGGGAAAACGGACACCGCCTGGCCGGTAAAGTCGGGCGCTCCGGGGGTGTCGATGAGATTGATGTGCTTGTCACGAACGTCCATGTGGACGATGTGGCTGTAGAGCGATTGTCCATGCTCACGCTCTTCTTCTGTAAAGTCGCAAATGGTCTGACCCCGCTCGTACGGGCCGCCTCTACCGTCGGCGCGTGCGAGGAGGGTCTCGACCAAGGTGGTTTTGCCGCTGCCGGCATGACCTACCAGGGCGAGGTTACGGATATCGGTTGTGGTGTAGGTGGAGGTTAGAACCGCCATAAGGGACGCTCCTTTCGGAAGGATGTCGCCGACGCGCTGAAGAAGGGAGTGGGCGACCGCGTCGGCAGGGTCACCATCTAAAAACATAGCATGCGAATGCACCAGCACCTAATGCTTTTTGCTTGCCGACACAAGATTCTTTGTTCGATGCGAAATACGCTAAAAGAAAAGCGATTTATGACTCCGTCCAGTACCGGACGACGAGGTAGACCGTCGCCTCGGTAGAGCCGATATTTTCGATCATGTGTGGGACATCCGCCGAGTAATGGGCGGTGTCGCCGGGTCGCAGATCGGCAGATCGGTCGCTGGCGTGTACGCGGACTTCACCCTCAACAACCGTCAGCACCTCGCGCGTGTGAGGATGGTGGGGCTGGGATTCGAGTCGGCCCCCGACGGGGAAATTCATTTCATAGAACTCCAGGTCCTTATCCATCCACGCGGGATTCAGCAGGTGGCCCGAACAGGCCTGATTCGTGAAAAATTTGCGATTTGCTTCGCCTGCAGGGACAACCTCGAAGTGCATGGCACGGGCGGGGTCTTCAATCAGTGCGCTCACAGGTACCGACAACGCCATCGCGATTCGGTAGAGCACCGTGATCGATGGGTTGGCCTTGTTCTGCTCAATTTGGCTGAGCGTACCCTTCGAAACCCCTGATGCACGGGCAAGAGCCTCGAGCGTCAGGCCGGCTTGCTTCCGCTCGCGCTGTAGCCGGGCGCTCATCTGACTGGTGGCTTGCTCGGCAGCATCAATGATCGAATCAGGGTCTTGCTCTGGCAAGGGCGGCTCCTGGAGGCCTGCGTTAAGGATAGTTCAGAATTATAAAATAAATTAGTATATTGAATAATAAAATAGTTCAATATATTATACAAAGGTAAACGATCCATCTTTAATAAGGATTGGCCATGGCACTGTTTGGCAACAAAACCCGGGTGAATGGGCGAAAAACGACTCCTAATGGCTTTGGATCGAGTGATCGCCATGCGGATATTCTCGAAATCGGCCGTGCGATGCTCGATATCGCCCGAAGACATCCGGATGCGAAGGGGCTCAAAGACAAACTCGCCGACTGGGCGATGCAGGATGATGCGTTTAAGGTCCAACTCTTTCGGTTTGTCGATACCTTTCCCACATTGCCTGATGCAGAGTCGGTGCACCGACACCTGACGGAATATCTCGGGGAGGCGCCTGCCCCGGGGATGGGCAAGCCGGAGTTGCCCCCGGGCATGGGGCTTGGGCTCATGGCCGGCAGCCTGATGAAAGGCGCGATGAGTAAGACGATCGCCGGGCAGATCACCGCCATGGCGAAGCGATACATCGCGGGTACGGATGCACGTTCCGCAACTGCATTATTGCTTGAGCGCTGGGACGCAGGGATGGCGTTCTCAGTCGACCTGCTCGGCGAGGCGTGCTTGAGCGAAAACGAGGCGCAGGACTATCGCAGCAGGTATCTCGACCTCATTGAAACACTCGCTGAGGAGGTCAAGTCCTGGCCTGCGAACGATCGGCTTGAGCGTGATCATCTCGGCCCGATACCCCGGGCCAATGTATCGATCAAGGTGTCATCACTCGTCGCAATGTTTGAGCCACTGGACTTCGAGGGCTCGCTCGACCGGTGTTACGAATCGCTCAAGCCACTGCTAGAGGCGGCGGCAAAGCAGAACGTGCTGATTAATTTCGATGTTGAGCAATCCGCGTTGAAGGAACTCAACCTCGCGCTGTTTGAGCGTTGCTGTGAGAAGATCGACTTCCCGGCGGGGCTCGCGATGCAGGCCTACCTGCGCAGCGGGGATGACGACGCGCAGCGTGTGATCGACTGGTCGAAGAAAATCGGCCGGGAGGTGACGGTCCGTCTGGTTAAGGGCGCATACTGGGATTATGAAGTGATCCACGCACAGGAACAGGGCTGGCCTTGTCCGGTGTGGACGGAGAAGCGCGAATCGGATGCGTGCTTCGAACGCATGGCTCAGCGGTTCATCGAGCACACGCCAAAGCAGCCGGGCCAGGGCGGGGTGAAGCTCGCGTTGGGCTCGCACAACCTCCGGTCGATCGCCGCGGCGATGGTTGCACTAGAGAAAAACGACCTGCCCCCCGAGGCGCTGGAACTACAAATGCTCTATGGCATGGGCAACGGGCCGAAGCATGCGGCGCTGGGCCAGAGCCTGCGCTTGCGCGAGTATGTCCCCGTCGGCGAGATGATCCCGGGTATGGCCTACCTCGTGCGCCGACTCCTGGAAAACACATCCAACGAGTCCTGGTTGATGAAGGGCTTCGACAAGGAACTCGACGCCGAAGCCTTGTTCGCCAGCCCACATTCAGCAAACGAACAAGAAAATGACATAGCCGCCACGCAACGCGTGGGGGTCGAACTGCTCGCAGGTGTCGAGGGAGTCGATGAGGCCAAACCCTTTACCAATGAACCCCTTCGCGATTTCTCCGAGCCCGATCAACGCGACACGTTTGCGAAAGCCATCGAGCACGCTGAGGTGCCCAAGGTCCTGTATCAAGCCAGCACCAGGGAGACACAAGACGCCGTCGGCTCGGCGCTGACCGCCTTCCCTGCCTGGCGCGACAGACCGCCTGTTGATCGTGCAAACATGATGATTAAGGCTGCCGAGCAGATGCGGCAGCGTCGCGATGAATTGGCCGGCATCATCCTCAAGGAAGCCGGCAAGCCTTGGAAAGAAGCTGACGCCGACGTTTGTGAGGCGATTGACTTTTGTCACTACTACGCCCGGCTCGCGCCGCGTCTGTTCACCGAGCAGCCGCATGGCGACTTCCTCGGTGAGCGCAACGACCTGTTCTACCAACCCCGCGGCGTCGCGGTCATCATCAGCCCATGGAACTTCCCGCTGGCGATCTGCACCGGTATGGCCGCCGCCGCGCTGGTTACCGGCAATACCGCGATCGTGAAACCGGCCGAGCAGACGCCGGGTATCGCGTCGATCATGGCTGAGATCTTCTGGAAGGCTGGCATCCCGCGCGACGTGCTGCACTTCCTGCCCGGGCAAGGCGAAACCGTCGGTGCCGCGCTGGTCCGTGATCCGCGCGTCGCGACGATTGCCTTCACCGGCAGCAAGGCTGTCGGGCTGGATATCATCCACGCCGCGGGCGTGACGTCGGATTTGCAGCCGCACGTCAAGCATGTTGTCTGCGAGATGGGCGGCAAGAACGCGGTGATCGTGGACAGTTCCGCCGATCTGGACGAGGCCGTTGTCGGCGTACGGCAATCCGCTTTCGGCTACGCAGGGCAGAAGTGTTCTGCATGCTCACGCGTGATCTGTCTCGATGATGTGCACGACCGTTTCCTCAAGCGGTTTGTCAATGCGACCAAGGCCCTGGCACTGGGCAGCCCGCTTGAGCCGGGTACGGATGTCGGTCCGGTCATTGATCAGGAAGCGGCAGACAAAATTCAAAGCTATATCGCGATCGGCAAGCAGGAAGGCCATCTCGAACTCGCGATGCAGCCAGGCACTGGCGAAGTGCTCGGCAAGCCGCTCGTCGGCCCGCACATCTTCAGCGGGATCGGCCCCAGCCACCGTTTGGCCAGCGAAGAAGTCTTCGGCCCGGTTGTTGCGGTGATGCGAGCGTCGTCCTTTGATGAGGCGCTGCAGATCGCCAACGGCTCGCCCTACAAGCTCACTGGTGGCCTGTTCAGTCGAACCCCCAGCCATATCACACGCGCCCGTGCCGACTTCCGCGTAGGCAATCTGTACCTGAACCGCGGCTGCACCGGTGCGCTGGTCGGCCGGCAACCCTTCGGCGGCTTTGGCCTGTCTGGTGGTGGCACCAAGGCCGGCGGCGATCAGTACCTCTACCAATTCGTCGAGCCGAGATGCGTCACCGAAAACACGATGCGCCGTGGCTTCGCGCCCGGGCTGGCGGAGTAGTTACTTCTCCAGCACCTTAATCCGGATGTTCCGGAAGTCGCATTCGTGGCTTTCGGATTGCAGTGAGATGCTGCCTTTTTCGAGCAGCGTGCCGTTGTTGAGCTGCGGATCGGTGTATTCGAAGACGGTTTCCCCGTTGACGCGGTGGATGATTTTCTTGCTGCCGTGCACCTCGATCTCGAGGTTGACCCATTGCTCGCCACGGAAGGTCTTGGAGGAGGAATTCTTGCAGTGGCCTTTCATGAGCTTGCCGTCCAGAACGTAGTGCGTTCCGGGCGTGCAGATGTTGGCTGTCGTGCGGTTGGGGCCGCCTTCCTTTTGGCCCAGGAGTTGGACCTCGATCGAGTCAGGGAAGTCTTTGTCTTTGCCCATCTTCTTGGGGTCTTCGCCATGGATCATGACGCCCGAGTTCATGTAGGCCCAGCCGCCGGGGTGTCCGTCGATCTGCTTGTCGCCGAGGAACCGGTACTCGAGTCGGAGGATGTAGTGCGAGTAGTCGATCTTATCGAGGAAGAGGTGGCCGAACTGGCGATCGAACTTGTCGTAGTTCTCATAGCGGACCTGGATCGCGCCATCCTTGACGCGGTAGGTTTTCTTGGGGTCTTCGCCAAACTCCTGGCCCCTGATCTTGGGTGTCCAGCCGGTGAGGTCCTCGCCGTTGAACAGGGAGACGAAGCCCTCTTCGTCATCAGCGACCGCGAGCGGCTTGCTGCTGCTGGCACTGGTGTAGGTGAAGACCTCGCAGCCTGTGGAAATTGCGATCGCGGCGAGCAGCAGGGCGAATGAGCAGGCGGTCTTGAACATCAGGGGGTCTCCAAAAAGGTTTTCATGATTGTACCGCAGGGCCGCGAGTCCACTATTTTTGCAGTTGCTTAATGCGGATCTTGCGGAATTCCAGCGGGGCCCCTTCCGCCTGCAGGGCGATGTAGCCATCACTGAGCCGGGCTTCGCCGTCGCGGGCCTCGATCAGTTTCTTGGCCGCGAAATCGTCACGCTTGTCGCTGGCATCGAGTTGGGGTTTTTCGAGCAGGAATACCTCTTCGCCGTTGACACGGAAAATCATCTTCTCGTGGCCGTGCACTTCCATCTCCAGAGCGATCCACTGATCGCCATAGAAGGTTTTTGAGGACGAACTGATGCAGTGGCGGCGGTCTAACTTGCCATTGAAGAATACGTGCGTGCCGGGCGTGCAGACGTTGGCGGTGGTACGTTTGCGTTTGTTCCCTTCGGGTAGGCCGAGCATCTGGGCCTCGATCGAAGAAGGGAATTCCTGATCGAAGGACATCGACTCAGCCGACTGGCTGTGCAGCATCACGCCGGAGTTGATCCAGGTATAGCCTGGCGCGCCTTTGCAGTGTCCATCAAGGAATCGGTAGTCAAGCCGAAGGATGTAATGGCTGTATGGCTTCTCATAGAAGATGTGGCCAAACTTGCCATCAAAGGTGTCGTAGTTGTCGTAGGTGACCCGCATGATGCCGTCTTCGATGACAAAGGTGTCCTTGTAGTTGTGCCCGAGTTCCTCGCCCGCGAACTTCGGTGTCCAGCCGGTCAGGTCCTTGCCATTGAAGATCGTGACAAAGCCTTCTGCATCGGCTTGCAAGGCGATGGGTTGGCGGTCGGTGGTTGTTGTGGTGATCTCACAGCCCACGCAGATCGAAAGCACGGCGAGCATCAAGGCGACATTGCAGGTAGTTTTTTGCATTGCCTGATTGTAGCGGGGCGATCAGGCGGTTTTGGCACTGCCGGCGTAGGTTCCCTCGGGCTTGTGCTGGGGGTCGCGTTTTTCGCCGTGCCAGAGCAGGTGCAGGACACCCTTCAGGTCGTCAAACGCGAGGATGATGCACGGCAGCACGACAAGGATCATGACCGTTGCGCTGATCAGGCCGGCCGCGATGCTGATCGCCATGGGGATCAGGAAGCGTGCCTGAAAAGAGGTTTCGAGGATCAGCGGGGTCAGGCCAAGCACCGTGGTGATTGTTGTCAGCATGATAGCGCGGAAGCGTGCCTGCCCGGCGGCGACGAGCGCGTCGTAGGCGGGCATACCCTCGCCACGTTTCATGTTGAAGAACTGCACAAGGATCAGCGAGTCATTGACGACAATCCCTGACAAGGCGACGAAGCCGATGAGCGAGAGGAAAGTCAGGTCAAAGCCCAGGAGGAGGTGTCCCCAGATCAGGCCGATCGTTGCGAAAGGCACGACACACATCACCAGGATTGGCTGGAAGTAGCTCTGGAAGAGCCAGGCGAGGATGACATAGATCATGACGAGCGCTGCCATGAAGCCATAGGGGAGTGAGCCGAACGCATCGGCCATTTGTTCCTGCCGCCCGCCGAAGCCGATTTCCAGTCCGGGGTACTTTGCCTCGATAAGGTCGAGCTTGGAAGGCAGCGGGTTGCCGTCCTTGTCGGTCAGCACTTTGCCATCATCATCCTTGGGCGGTTGCCTGAGCTCTGCAACGATCTGTTCAGGGCTTGCATCGGCGTCGGCGGCGGCGGTCACCGTCACGGCCCGCTTGCGGTCAACACGGTTGATACTCGCGTACGTCGAACTGTCCTCGATCTCCACGAGTTCGCGCATGGGTACGGGCCGACCTTGTGGGTCGACCAGCCAGGCGTTTTGTACCTGTGTCAGTGAGCCACGTGTCTCTTCATCGATACGCACGCGGACGTCGATGTCTTCCTCGCGTTCGGCGAAGGTATGCGCTTCCAGACCAAACAGGAACCCGCGTAGCTGCGTGTTGATCTCGCGGTTGTTCATGCCCAGCGTCGCTGCGTCCGGGTAGACATAGATCTTGCGTTCGGATTGGCCGAGGTTCGCATCGTCGGCGACATCAAAGAGCTCGTCGTACTCCATCAGGAGCTTCTTAACCTCTCCTGTCGCAAGGCGAAGCTGCTCGGGGCTTTCGCTGGTCAAGCGGATCGTGACGTCCGGGCCGCCGGGGCCACCAGCCTGCTGCATGTAGCTGATACGCTCGACATCATCGATCTTGCCCTGCAGTTTCTTACGGATCGCGGTGGTGATCTGCGGTGATGTTCGGCTGCGTTTTTCGACGGCCTCTAACTCGACAAAGACCTGTGCGACGTGCGAGGCGGGCGCATTGGAAGTGCCCGTCTCCAGATCATTACTCCCGCCGATCAGTGACTCGATGGACTTGACCTCGGGCCGCTCATCCAGCACGACGGCCTCGATTCGCTGGACGACATCCCTTGTTACATGTACCGGCGTACCGATAGGCATCCGCACGTCAATCACAAACGACTCGGCATCATCCGCCGGCATGAAGTTAAAAGGCAGTCGTTCACCCGCCACCATGCCGAATGAACCCACCAATACCGCGATCGCGATGGCCAGCGTGAAATAGCGCGTGTGCAGCAGGTGCGCCTGCATTCGGCCGAACGCGGGGATGACCCGCTCATTCATGATGCGGTCACGCCCATCTTCATAGGCCTTGAGTGCTCTTGTAAAACGATTCGAGCGTTTCTTGTCGCGTTTTTCCAGCGAGTGGCCCATGTGCGAAGGCAGGATCAGCAGCGACTCGATCAGCGACATCGCCAGCGCACAAGCCACGACCACCGGCAGGGCCCCGAGAAGTGTGCCGATCTGCCCCTTGATAAAGGTCAGTGGCAGGAAGGCGACGATACTCGTCAGAACGGTGGCAACAACAGGCCAGAAGACTTCATTCGCACCGTTGATCGCGGACCGGGTTGGTGTTTCATGCGAGTCATCATGGTGGGACTGGATGTTTTCCGAGACGACGATTGCGTCGTCAACAAGCAGGCCGAGCACGACGATGAGTCCGAACATCGTGAGCAGGTTGAGCGTGATGTCCATGGCGGACATGAGGATGAGCGTGCCACAGATCGCGGTACTCAGTCCGACACCGACCCACATCGCGGCGCGCCAGTTGAGGAAGACCAGCAACGTCAGGAAGACGAGCATCGCGCCGTAGATCGCATTGCGTGTGAGCAGGTCGAGTCGGCCCTCGACGAAGCGTGCGAGGTCGGTCGTCGCGTGGATCGAGGCGCCCTCGGGCAGGGGCTTGAGTGCTTGGGCGCCGAGTTCCCAGGCCTCTTGTATGTCGGACTTGCTTGGGCCGTCGGACTTTCGCCGGGTGGCCAGTTGCTGAACCTGTTCTTGAATCGTTAATTCGTAAGGTATGCCGTTGCGGCCATCTACATAGGCACGGACCATCTGGGCCATGTGCACGATGTCCTGATCGCCGACCTTGAAGATGGTCAGGCTGGTCGCGGGCTGATTGTCATAACGGGCCTCAAGGTCGCTATCGACAAAGCCTTCGGTGACCGTGGCGACCTCGCCTACGGTGATGATCGTGCCGTCTTCGCGGGCAAGCAGGGGGATCTGGCGGATCGTAATCGCCCGTTCTTCGACGCCCAGCGTGCGGAGCGAAACGTTGCCTGTGTTGTGCTTGATCGTGCCGCCGGGGATCTCGGTCATCCAGTCGCGGATGGTCTGACTGATGCGGGGCAGCGAAAGGCCGTACTCGAGCATGGCGACGGGGTCCACGTCGATATTAATCTCGTAGCCGCGCGTGCCACCGATGAGGATCTCGCCCATGTCCGGCAGGGAACGCAGGTCGTCGCGGACCGTCCGGATCGCCTGTTTCATCGCGTAGTCGTCCTCGACTCCCGCGAGCACGACGCGGATCACCGGCAGTCTCGGCTCGATCAGTTGTGTCGTGATCTCCTCTGCCTCTTCGGGCAGGTCCTGTAGTGCATCGATCTCTCGGTCGACGTCCTCCATCGCGGCATCGACATCAACACCTTCTTTGAATTTGACGGTGATCCCGCCGCCGCCCTCCGCGACGGTGGTGCGGATTTCATCGACCTCATCGATACCACGCAACGCATCTTCGACCTTGATGGCCAGAGATGATTCGACCTCTTCAGGTGCGGCACCGGGGTACGGCAGGGAGATCGTCGCGGTGTCGGGGTCGGTCTCGGGGAAGAACTGCTTGCGGAGCGTTGTGGACGCGACCAGACCACCGATGATCAGCGCGGCCATGAGCAGGTTCGCGACGACGGGCTTGCGGACACCGAACTCGCTGATGCCCAGATTCATGGCGCTACCTCGGGTGAGATCGCCGTTGTTTCACTGGCGATCTTGGGATCAACCTTCTGGCCGTCAAGGATCGTCATGGAGGCGCTGAGAATGATGAGCGTGCCGGGCTCAAGGGGGTCTTTGAGCACGACCCACTGGGTATCCTCGACACCGAACTGCGGGAAGCGGCCTTCGAGATCAAAGGCGACGTCCACGGCCTGGCCTACGATCTTTCCATCGACGACGGTGCGAACCCGGCCTTCCTGGATCGATCGTGCAGGCAGGATCGTTTGTGTCTTCGGCTCTGCGGTATCAAGCCGAGCCAGTGTGAATGCACCGACGGCGAGTTTGTGTCGCCCGGTGCCCTCTGCAAAGTTGCGCAGCGGGATGTGTGACTGGTCGACTTCTGCATACGCGGTGAAGGTGCGTGTCGGGCTGTCGGCGACGCCGAGTCGTTTGATGGTTGCCTTCCAAGGCGGACAGTCATCGGGGTGGCTGCGTGTGGTGAGTGTCGCGGTATTGCCGGTCCCGACGAAGCTTCGAGCGGATGCGGGCAATTGCAGGGGCAGTTCAATCACCCGGGGGTCGATGATCCGTGCGACACGTTGACCGGGTGCGAGGTTCTCGCCGACTTCAATGTCCAGTGACTCGATCATGCCATCGATCGGGCTTGTGATGATCGTGCGTGCGAGGTTGGCCTTTGCGGTATCGCGGTCGGCCTGGGCGACGGCCTGCTGGGCTTCGATGCCGGTGAGGCGGGGCGGCAATGCGTCGAGCTGCTGCTGGATCAGTTTTCCGGCGAGCTCCGCAATGATCACTGCACGCTTGGCGCGGTCAACGTCTGTCGGCGAAGCGGAGCCGGTCTCGAACCGCGCCAGCTGACGCTCATAGTCGTCTTTTGCCAGCCGGATCACCTGCTTCTCCAGGGTCAGGCGTTCTTCGAGGCTTTGCTTCTCTGCGGCGAGCTGCGCGATCCCTGCCTCGGCCTCGGCGATCCGCTTCTCCGCCGCGTTCAGTGCGTTCTGAAAATCCGTCGGGTCCAACTCGGCGAGGGTCTGGCCCTTAGAGACGACGCGGCCGACCTCGATGTCCTCGGGCAAAGTGATTACGGTCGCACTGACACGTGCCGGGACGTCGGCCTTGTCCTTGGCTTGCGTGGTGCCGTAGCCACGCCATTGCCGAGCGACTTCCACGGGCTCGATGCGCATGACCTGCACTGCGACGGACAGTTCGTCGAGATCGCTTTTGCTGACCTGTGGCTTGGTCGCGATGAGGTAGGCCATGAGGCTGCCAGCCCCAATGAGCAAAACCAGCCCGACAAGCGTTCGGACCAGCAGGGCGACGGTTTTCGGGTTGGGCTTGTTCATGATGGCACTACGGAAATCCGGAGTCGTACAGTGTACCAATCATAGGCACGGGCGCAGGATAACGACCACGTGGGACAGTGTTTGATTCCTCAAATCGTTGAGTTACCCCGTATTCCGCAACCCCGCGGCGATGGCTTGTACGCTTTGCCGCAGCAGGTCGCCCTGCGGGTCCAGCCCGCGGCGTATCAGCTCGACCTGGATCAGGTTGAGCGGATCGATATACGGGTTTCGAACACGGACAGAACGCTGCAGCCAGTCGATGCCGGCGAGCAGGTCCTCGCGCTGGGCGGTTTCGAGCACAAGCGCGCGGGTCCGGTCGAATTCGGTGCAGATGGTTTCGAAGAGGCGTGTGCTTTGGCCATCACCCACAAGCTCCGCGTAGTGCCGGGCGATCTGCATATCACACTTGGCCAGCGCCAGCTCGGCGTTATGGATCATGCCGCGGAACATCGGCCAGCCCGCATACATCGCGCGGCGGGTTTGGAGGTCGATGCTGCTCAAGCCCGTGCCTAAGCCGTACCAGCCTGTCAGCAGGTGACGGTTCTGTGTCCATGCAAACGTGTAAGGGATCGCACGAAGGTCTTTGAGCTCACGAGCACCGCGACGCCGACTCGGGCGTGAGCCGATGGGCATACTCTCAATCGTGTTGATTGGTGTGGCCTTGTCGAAGTAAGCCAGGAAGGCCGGGGCATCGCGCAATGTTCGGTAGCAGGCGGTCGAGGCCTCCGACGCCTTGGCCAGCTCATCTCTCCAGATCGATTCGATTTTGTCAGCCTGCTCGGCGCTGACCAGCAGTGTCGCCCAGGCAACCTGTTCGACGTGACGGAAGGCGACTTCAGGATCGTCGTACCGCTCTGCGAGTACCTCGCCCTGTTCGGTGATGCGAACTTTATAGCCGACGGCTTCAGGCGGCAGCGAAAGCACACCCCGTGCGGCAGGCCCGCCGCCACGTCCCAGCGCGCCACCCCGTCCGTGGAACAGGACCAGCCCGATGCCATGCTGTTTCGCTGTCTCGGCGAGCCGGGTTTGGGCGTCGTAGAGGCCGAAGTTGGAGGCGAGGTAGCCGCCATCCTTACAGGAGTCCGAGTAGCCGACCATGCACATCTGGCGACCGCCCGTTGCCTTGACGTGGGCCCTATATGGCTCGCTGGAGAGCAACGCATCAAGCGTCTTGTCTGCATTGGCAAGGTCATCGATGGTTTCAAACAGTGGCGCGATCGGAAGCACAGCCGTTGGCTGTTCGTAGCCACGCAGCTTTGCCGCCAGTCGGCCCAGCCAACCCATCGCGAGCACATCGCTGGGTTCGTGCGTCATCGAGATGATGAGCGCCCCGAGCGACTCGGTGCCAAGGTGCTCGGCCGCTTGTTCCAGCAGCACAAACAACTCGACCGTCTTCCGCGTGGGCTCGGTCAGGTCGTCGAGTTGAAGCGCGCTGGTGTCCAGAGCGACCTCGCTACTCAACAAGCCTTGCCGGGCCTGTTCATCCATGTTTTCGTAATCACTCGCCGGGTCGAGTTTGCCAAGGACTTCCGCGATGGAGCTGTGTAGTTGACGGGAGTCTTCTCTGATATCCAGTCGGGCAAAGTGCAGGCCGAACACGGCAACACGGTCCTGCCAGCCCTGCAGCGCGCCATCAGCCAGTTCGTCGTGGCCGTTCTCGCGAAGCGAATCAGCAATGACCTGCAGGTCGGCGGATAGCTCTGCTGCGCTCTTGTATGCAAGGTCAGTAGGGCCCTGGACAGGATCGGTTTCAGCCGCGGCCAGCAAACGATGGCGGATGACACGCAGCGCCCGACGGTAAGTTTCGTGAGGGCTGATCTCGTTGATCGAATCGTCCAGTTGCGGCCACTTGGTGTGGGCTTGCTCGATGATTGCGCGAACGTCGGAGCTCACCGGGTGGTGCTTGTCTGAGATGCTCAGGACGCGTGCGAGGTGTCGGCAGAACACCGCGTGCTTTTCAATGATCGCTTCTCGCAGCTTGATCAATGTCTTTCGCGTCACCTCGGGCGTGACGAACGGGTTGCCATCCCGGTCCCCACCGATCCATGAGCCGAAGCGGATCACGACCGGCAGGGTCGGTGTGTTTTCAGGATAGGCCTGCTTCAGTGCGCGTCGTGTCGAGTGGCATAGCTGCGGCACGACATCCCACAGCGAGTCAACAACGAACAGCGAGCGGTCGACTTCTTCCAGGACAGTCGGCTTGCTCGGCCGTAATGTGTCGGTCTCCCAGAGGCAATCAAGGTCGGCACGGATACGGCGGACCAGGTCGTCACGCTCGCGTTGGAGCATGTCCGGCCGATCGAGTTGGATGAGGTCGTCACGTAAACGGCGCAGTGTCAGGCGCATCGTTTTGCGTTTTGCTTCGGTCGGGTGTGCGGTGAAGACCAGGTCAACATCCAACTCGTTGAGCATCTGCTGCATCTGATCGGCGGTGACGCCTTCGGAAGCGAGCTTGATAATTGCCGACCCCAGTGACTGATCACGGGGTTCGGGCCACTTTTTCTCTTCACGCTCTCGTAAGACACGGATCCGGTGGCGATCCTCGGCAAGGTTGGCCAGGTCAAAGAAGCATGCAAGTGCACGCATCAACTCGCCCATGTCATCTTCGGACATCCCCGAGATACGGTCGCGGAGCATCTGGTCGGCTTCGACGTCGCCCTCGCGTCGAGCCTTGGCCAGTGCTCGGACCTCTTCGACCAGGTCGTAGAGCCCATCGTTGCCATGCGACTTGAGCACTTTGCCCAACTCATAGCCGAGCATGCGCACATCGCGACGCAGCGGGAAGTCCGGCGGGGTGTCCGTCGTTGTAGGTGGGGGATTAGTCATCGTCAGGGCCGGTCAGCCGCAATCGACTTCGTGAAGCTGGCCGGTCTGAACATCATAAGTGAAGCCGCGGACGATTGTATCGCTGGGGATCCACGGGTGGCCGGTGAGCTTGGCAACCTGCTCGCGGACGTGGGTGTCAGAGTCCGTAAAGGCGTGGAAATCTGCGGGCGCGTTGTCGGCCGGGCCGTATTGCTCGGTGAGTTGCTCGCGCAGTCCATGATCGGTGCAGCCCATCATGCCACACTTGGTGTGGTTGATGACCATGATCTGACGGGTTCCCAGGGCATTGGTCGAGACAATTGCCGAGCGCAGGACATCGTCGGTCACGGATCCCCCGGCATTACGCAGGATATGGGCCTCGCCAGCAGCTAAACCCAAGGCGTCCTCGACGTCGATTCGTGCGTCCATGCAGGTGACGACGATGAGCTTGCGAGTCGGCGGGGCGGCAAGTTCTCCGTGGGTAAAGGACTGGGCGTAAGACGCGTTATGGGCCAAGGCCTGGTCGATATCGGATGCGGGCATGACGGTTGGATTCCTAAGGGACAAGCTTACAAATGCGAATTATATTTCGTATAAAAGGGCTTGTCAAATCAATTGAAGTGCTGTCTGTGTGGCTGGGGTTTACGACGACTCGCCGCGGACCATGTCCAGCAGGTCTTTGACCCGGCGGTGGCCTTCGACGGAGTGGCGCAGGGAGCGGCCTTCCTTGATCGTGTAGTGGTTGCGTCGGCCGACACGCTCGCGAACCAGCACGCCGCCCTCTTCGAGTTCAAGCACGATCTTCTGTACCGCGCGCTCGGTAATTCCGACTTTCTGAGCAACTTCCCGAAGGAGCATGTCTGGTTGAAGGGCCAGGCAAATGAGGACGTGCGAGTGGTTGGTCAGGAACGTCCAGCTCGTGGACTTTGTTGTCGGCTTGTTGTTAGTGACTTCGGTCATGGCTGTCTTCAGGGTTCGGCTACATCTTACCCTTGTTCCAGAGAGGGGCGAGGGGTGACACGTGATCTTGCCTCGACCGCGTCGCGGATCGCTTCGTGTGGTGTGCGTGCCAAGGCGGTGAGGTGGCCCATTTTACGGCCGGGCCGGGCCTGTGCTTTGCCATAGAGGTGTAGGTGCAACGCTTCGCCGACATTCAGCACGTCCCATGGCGGGGCTGCATCCGTGTCGCTCGGCGGCCAAATGTCACCGAGCAGGTTCACCATCGCGGCGGGCTGCTTGAGTTCAACAGGCAGCGGGGCATTGCCCAGCACGCACGCGACCTGCTGATCGAACTGGCTATAGGTATACGCATCGATCGTGAGGTGGCCTGAGTTGTGCGGTCGTGGGGCGAGTTCATTGACAAGCATCCTGCCATCGCGCGTCTGGAAGAACTCGACGCACAGCACGCCGACGACGTCCAGCGACTCCATCACTTTTATCGCGATGCTCACGGCTTCCTGCTCGACATGCGCGGGGGCTCCCGACGGCACGACTGAGACATCAAGGATGTGATTGCGGTGGGTGTTGGCGATCGGTCCGTAGGTAACGACTTCGCCGCTGACACCCCGTGCCGCAACGATCGAGACTTCCTGCTCGAAGTCGATAAAGCCTTCGTAAACGCACGGCCGCTTGCCAAGGTCCTCCCATGCGTAGATCAGTTCTGCCTCGTCGCCCGAGTGCAGGACGCGTTGGCCCTTGCCGTCGTATCCGCCGGAGGCCGTCTTCAAGACCGCGGGTGCCCCAATGGTTGATGCTGCCTTACGGAGTTCCTCCAGCGACTCAACTTTGGCAAAGGGTCCGACGGGGATGCCGTGGCCCGAGAGCGTGGTCTTTTCGACGATGCGATCCTGTGCGACAGCAAGGACCTGCTGGCCGGGGCGAACCGGGCAATGCTTGGCACAGGCCGCTGCCGTCGCCGCGGGCACGTTCTCGAACTCATAGGTCACCGCATCGACGGACTGGGCAAATGCTTCGACCGCCTCAAGGTCGTCATAAGCCGCGATCGTCTTTTCGTCACACACTTGCGTGGCGGGTTCACCGTCGCCGGGACAAAACACATGCGTTTTGACGCCGGCTCGCTTGGCCGCGTGACAGAACATCTGTCCGAGCTGGCCGCCACCGAGCATCCCGATCGTGGGTGGTTTGGTGATTGGGTGATTGGGTGCAGTGTCGGACATGGGGTGATTTGGTGAAGTGGTGGAGTTTAACCGTTCGAAGTGGGATTGTACCGGGAGCGTGCGAGCCGTTGGTATCCAGTCACAATAAGCGCATACCAACAAGCACGGTCAAGCTCGAATACTTCACCAAATCAAACGTCACCAAATCAAATTTACAAAACCGCTTCCTGATCCACATCGCTGTGGTACTTCAGGAGCTGGTCCACGCGGTTGTTCTCGTCGCAGATGACGACGTTGGCCTCGTGGCCCTCGAGTTCCTGCTCGTTGAGCATGCCATAGGTCAGGATGATGACCTTGTGGCCGACCTCGGTGAGCTTGGCCGCGGCGCCGTTGATCTCGATCTTCCCGCTCCCGGGCTCGCCACGGATGATGTAGGTCTCAAACCGCTGGGCGTTGTCGATATCCAGTACCCAGACCGCCTCGTTGGGCCGCATCCCCGCCGCGACGAGCAGATCTGCGTCAATCGTCACCGAGCCGACGTAGTCGACATCACACCGTGTAACGGTGGCCCGGTGGATCTTGCTGAGCATCATCTTTCTAAGCATGGTTGGGCCTCCCTCAAAACGGGGCCTCAGGGGGGAAACAATCCGGGGTTCCCCAAAACACCATTGTAGTTCAGCAAAGCCATCGAGTCGAACCCTACTTGCAGTGCCTACGATGACTACTGTCCATCGCATCTATCGACACAACCCCTCATGCCCGCAGATTCTTCCCTGCTTCTGATCCTCGGTAACCAGTTATTCCCAGTTTCACAGCTCCGTGAAATCGGGGTGAAGCGTGTCTTCATGGCAGAGGATGTCGGGCTGTGCACATACATCAAGCACCACAAGCTCAAACTCGTCCTGTTCCTGGCAGCGATGCGGAGCTATGCGGACGAGTTGCGTCATGCCGGGCTGGAGGTGCACTACGCAAGGTTGGACGATCAGCCGACGGGCGGCAAGGCGACAGGCTATGAACAGAAGCTGGCTGACTACTTGAACAGGCACAAACAGATTGACACGCTCGTTCACTTTGAGGTTGAAGACAAGTTTTTTGAGCAGCGCTTGGCGACGTTTGCGGACAAGCGGGGGATCGAGACGAAAGAACTCGCCAGCCCGATGTTTCTGACCAGCCGCCGGCAATTCGCCGAGTACCTCGACGATGCCAAGGGTAAGCCCTTCATGGCTCGTTTCTACCAGCGTCAGCGCAAGCGCCTGAACATCCTCGTCGATGCCAACGATAAGCCGGTTGGTGGCAAGTGGAGCTTTGATGCAGACAACCGGAAGAAGCTGCCCAGGGATATCCTCATCCCCGAGACGACCTACGCCGCGCCGACCCAGCATGTCCGCGATGCGGTCGCCTTGGTCAATGAGCGCTTTGCCGACCACCCCGGCACACTCAACAACGTGAAAGATGTCTGGTTCCCGACGACCCGGCGTCAGGCCTTGGCCTGGTTGCGTGAGTTTCTTGAACAACGCTTCAGCTTATTTGGCGATTACGAGGATGCGCTGTCGTCCAGAGGCGACTGGCTGTTCCACTCCGTACTCTCGCCAATGTTGAACCTTGGGCTGATCACGCCACGAGAAATCATCGACCGCGCTTTAAAGCATGCGGCAGATCATGACGTGCCGATGAACAGCCTTGAAGGTTTTATCCGCCAGATCATCGGTTGGCGGGAATTTATCCGTGGCATCTACCAGAACTTCTCGGATGAAGAAGAGAAGCAAAATGCCTTTGAGAACACTCGATCGATGAGCGGCAAGTGGTATGCCGGCACCACCGGCATGCCGCCGCTCGATGATGCGATCAAAAAAGCCCTGCGCCTCGGCTGGACCCACCATATCGAACGCCTGATGGTACTCGCGAATTTCATGAACCTTTGCGAGATCCAGCCTAGGCAAGCCCATGACTGGTTCATGCAGATGTATGTGGATGCATCCGACTGGGTGATGGGGCCGAATGTTTATGGGATGGGTCTTTGCAGTGATGGCGGCATCTTTTCGACCAAGCCTTATATCTGCGGCAGCAATTACCTGCTGAAGATGAGCGACCATAAAAAAGGCGACTGGTGCGAGGTTGCCGATGGTTTGTACTGGCGGTTCGTCAATCGGCACCGGTCGTTTTTTGAGAGCAACCCTCGGATGTCCGTCATGACCAAGAGTCTGGACAAGATGGATGGCGAGCGCAAGCGCCGCATCTTTACCAAGGCGGAACACTTTATCTCGGACGTGACGGGGGGCGGCTGATGCGAAAGGTGCTGGTCACAGGCGCGACGGGTTATATCGGCGGGCGGCTGGTGCCGCGTTTGCTGGACCGTGGCGATACGGTTCGTGTCCTGGTGCGTGACCCCGGGCGTGTCGAGGGCCGGGCATGGGCAGATCGTGTCGAAGTTGCCGTGGGTGATGTGCTGGACGCCGCGTCACTTACAAAGGCGCTGCAGGGGATCGATACGGCTTACTACATGATTCACGCCATGGGGGGGGATGGCGACTTCGCTGACCGTGACCGTCGGGGCGCAGAGAACTTCGGCCGCGCCGCAAAAAAGGCCGGTGTGAAACATGTGATCTACCTCGGCGGACTGCAGCCGGACGATTCGCAACGCGCCTCGCCACACCTGGCAAGCCGGGCAGAGACGGGGCGGGTGTTGGCCGAGCATGTGCCGGTGACGGAGTTCCGAGCCGGGCCGATCATCGGCTCGGGATCGGCCAGCTTTGAGATGGTGCGGTACCTGACCGAGCGGCTGCCCGCGATGGTCGCGCCCAAGTGGATCAAGAACCTGGTCCAGCCGATCGCGGTGCGCGACATCCTTGCTTACCTGTTGACGGCGAGCGAGGGTGAGCCGGCCGGGGTGATCGATGTCGGTGGCGAACAACTCACCTTCCGTGACATGATGCACGGCTATGCCGCGGTGCGCGGGTTCAAGCGTCTGATCCTGCCTGTGCCTGTACTCGCTCCAAAATTGGCCGCACGCTGGGTCGGGTTCGTGACGCCGATCCCGAATCGGCTGGCGGTGCCACTGGTCGAGGGCGTCGTTCAGCCGCTGGTGGTCAGTGATGACAAGGCGAGTCGACTCTTTCCTCAGATCAAACCGATCGGCTATCGCGAATCCGTCGAACGTGCCCTGGGCAAGACCGATCTGGGTGACATCGAAACCCGCTGGTCCGGCTCATTGGGTAGTGGCGAGACGCTTCACCTCGAAGACAGCAAGGGCATCGTCCGTGAGGTCCGCCGCGTGTATGCGAACTGCTCTGGACAGGCGCTCTACCGCAGTTTCAGTTCACTTGGCGGCGACCGTGGCTACCTGACGTTCAATTGGGCATGGCGGCTGCGTGGTGTGATGGACAAACTCGTGGGCGGCCCTGGCTTGCGACGCGGGAGGAGACACCCTGATGAAATTCTTGTCGGCGAAACGATGGATTTCTGGCGCGTCGTCGAGGTTGAGCCCGGGCGGCGCCTGACCCTCCGCGCCGAGATGAAACTGCCCGGCGAAGCTTGGCTGCGTTGGGAAGTCTGCAATGAAGGCGACGCTGTTTACCTCGAACAGACCGCCGCGTTCAGGCCCAAGGGTTTGCCGGGGTTGTTGTACTGGTGGTCGCTGTACCCGATCCACCTGGTGATGTTTACGCGTATGGCCCGGGCGATCGCGAAACGCGGAAAGCAACTCGAACACGCAGGAGATTGAAGGATGCCGAACGAAAAGCAACGAAAGTTGGCTACTAAACAATGTCCGGCCTGTAAGCGTGACTTCACTTGGCGCAAGAAGTGGGAGCGCGACTGGGCAAACGTAAAGTACTGCTCCAAGGCCTGCGCTAAAAAGGGCGAATCCAACGATTAGGGTGCCAGTCGCTTGACCTGCCAGCCCTCGGCATCACGAACGTAGACAAGTCGATCATGCAGTCTGGACTGCTGGCCCTGCCAGAACTCGATGGAGCTGGGGATGACGCGATAGCCGCCCCAGTCATCGGGAAGCGGAATCAGGCCGTCGAGACCATGCTTGTCGAGGGCGGCTTTGAACGCGTCTTCCAGTTGGGTTCGGTCCTTGATTGTGCGTGACTGGTTTGATGCGATCGCGCCGAGTTGGCTCTTGATTGGACGGGTCTGCCAGTACGCCTCGGCCTCCTTGCGGTCGGTCTTTGTGATCGCACCGCGAATACGGACTTGGCGGAAGAGCTTGTCCCAGTAGAAGACAAGGGTGACTTCGGGGTGGGCGATGATCTGCCGGGCCTTGGCGCTTTCGTAGTTGGTGTAGAAGGTAAAGCCACGTTCGTCAGCGTCCTTGAGCAGGACGACCCTTGCATCGGGTCGGCCGTCGGCATCAATGGTCGCCAGCGTCATCGCGTTGGGCTCCATGATGTCTGCATCGACCGCTTCCTTGAACCACGCGTGGAACTGATCAAACGGGCTGTCCGCAAGATCGCCGACGTCGAAGGACGGCGCGTTGTCGTAACTCTGTCGGAGGTCGGAGATGGACATGGTGGGATTGTAGCCGCCGCGTAACACGCGGGGGTCGAAGTATGACGTACTTGGAATTGTCTTTCGACAC
>JBMZAP010000049.1:0-22261 GCA_049611445.1 Phycisphaeraceae bacterium
CAGCCAAACGGTGTTGCTGGCCTTAGTGGACAGCGGCATGAGCCGCGAAGACGGAAAGCGACTTTACTCAGGGATCGTATGCTTCGCTGGTCTCTCAGGAGCGTCGACCTGATATCCGCACACGCCGTCGAAAACTCGACAAAACGCGCTCGGCCCGTCTGGGTCCGCTGGGCACCGCGGTCGCGAGTTGCACCGATGAAGACGCCACCGAAAACGAAGACCTTTTGGTTACAACCAACGGCAAGTCGGCCAGGCACGACTAGAGCACCCCTTTAGCCGGCAGGGGATGGGTACAGACTAAGTATGACCACCGCCGCCACACCAAAGCAGGCCGAGACCGAATCCGGTCTGCAGCAGCCCACTATCTGGGGCTTGGATGCCGTCGCATTGCATGACCGCTTCTGGGCCGCACGTGGTGTGCAGGTGGTCAGGCAGGGGCAGCCTTTAGAGATCGTCAAGCATGCAGAGCTTTATCTGCTCACAGATAAAGACTCGCTCTCAATTTTTCGTCTTGGCCGCGTCGTTGAAACGATGAGTTGGCTCAAGCCGCAGATCCTGTTTGCCCGCATCCACGACACGCACGATCCCGGCTATCAGGAGCGTGTCATCACCGATCGGGACGATGGCTTTGTTCGCTTTGAGCGCGTGTATCGCCATCTGAACTATCGCTTGGGCAGGGTGGCTGTGACGGCAGATTTCGATATCGCCGAAAGTTGGATGCGAGCCAAGGACGAGCGTGATTCCTGGCGTAAGCTCCGCCGCTCAATCCCCGCCAAACAACGCACCACGATCTCGGTCGATGGATGTGTCTTCAACCGCCGTGAAGACAAGCAGATCAACGAATTCGTCCACGAACTGATCAACCTCTGGCGCCGACCTGATGCTACGATCAATCGCGCTCAGCGTCTGTCTGGTGAGGTCTGGAGCGACCAGTCCACACCAAACGACTATGAGACACGCTTTGTCGGACCAGTCTGGATCGGCACCGGGCGAGATCTCGACGGGATCAACAGCATTGTTGGGCCGGCCGTACTTTGGGACAAGCCTGAGCTCAGGCCGACAGTTGATTCGCTGCAATGGCATACCATCGAACCAACAGAGCACGTTGCCGATCCCAAGCGTGATGAATCGAGCCGCTCGTTATATCGTGCGTCCAAGCGTGCCTTTGATATTGTCTTTGCGCTGATCCTGCTTCTGATCACACTGCCTTTCTACCCTCTGATCATGTTGGCGATCTTTATTGAAGACGGTCGGCCATTCTTCTTCGCTCACAAGCGTGAGTCGATGGGCGGGCGTGAGTTCCCTTGCCTTAAGTTCCGCACGATGTACAACAACGCGGATGAAATCAAGAAGCAGCTTGCGAGCGAAAACCAGGCCGATGGGCCGCAGTTCTTTATTGATGACGACCCGCGTATCACAAGGGTCGGAAAGTTCATGCGGAAGACCAATATCGATGAACTGCCTCAGTTCTTCAACGTACTCCTCGGCCAGATGTCGATCGTTGGTCCGCGCCCAAGCCCGTATAAAGAAAACCAGTACAGCCCCGCCTGGCGTGAAGCCCGGCTCTCGGTTCGGCCGGGTGTCACCGGTCTGTGGCAGGTCAAGCGCTCCCGTGAGCCCGGCAAGGACTTTCAGGAGTGGATCCGCTACGACATTCGTTACGTCGAAAACGCATCCTGGAAGATGGACATCTACATCCTCTGGGGCACGTTCAAGATGGTCGCTGGCTTAAAGTAAAGTCAGACGCGATCAGCCAAGCCAAGACCAGATCAAGAGCACTTGTAACACGAGCAGCCCGCTGGCAATCAGCAGGGTGCGTGTCGGGTGCTCACCCAGCACAGATTTGAAAGGCCGCATCGGTGGCAGGGGGATCAGCGCGAGTTGTTTCTCGCTCACGCTCGGGCACTCGTCTAGCGGGATACCACGTCTTGCCCGATCCTGAATGATGGCCAGGATCAGGGAGCAGTCAAACGGGCTCAGCCCCATGGACTTGCCTTGCTGCATGAGCGACTCTCGCTTGAGAGGTGGCAGCACATCGCCCTCCATCAACTGGGCGGTTGCGACTGCGAGGACCCACCGCGGGTCGGTCGGGCTTGTGATTGGCTTAGGATTCTGCGTGGGCGGCTTGATGTCTGGAGCCGCATTGCCGACCAGCCGAAGTTTGGAAGCCGGGTCCTGGAACGCGTTGGCAGCTACCGGACGTCTTTTTCCACGGCGTGACACCTTTCGCACCGGCTTGGGGTCGGTGCCAAGGTCGTTCTGTGACGCTTGGGCGAACTGTAGTGGGTCCTGGGCCATGGCTTTGATCCAACCCAGTAACGGTATCACAGAAAACGCTCAAAACAAGCGCTGTTCAACAGTTTGCGAAGATAGGGAGTCTCAAAGCAGCGGCAGCGAAACCTTGCCCTCGAGTTCATCCGTGGGCCGAGCGATCAGGTCGTATCCATCGAAATCGACGATCTCGCAGCGGACCACTTCGCCTGGAGCAAACTCTGCTTTGGCATCGACATAAGTCGTCGCATCAATGTCCGGGGCCTGCTGATAGGTTCGGCCGGCGTAGCGCGTCATCGGGGCCTTGATACCCTCATACTCGACCTCGGCGTACTCATCATCGATCAGGACATCAAAGGCAGCACCTTGCTCGACCAGTGCTTCATTTCGGTCGAAGACGACCTGCTGCTGCGTGCCCATGAGTTCGTCGATACGTGCCTGGATCACGTCATCGGGGATCGCGCCACCCTTGTCATACGCCGCGCCTGCCTTTGTGCCCGGCTCAGGCGAATAGGGGAAAACGCCCATGTTTTCGAAGCCGAAATCGCGGACGAATGTGACCAGTTCCTTGTGCTGTGCATCGGTCTCGCCGGGGTAGCCGGAGATGAAGGTCGTACGGATGGTCATCCCCGGGATACGGTCACGAAGTTTGGCAAGCAGGGTCTCAATGAGTTTGCGCGAGGTCTTTCGACGCATGTTGTCGAGCACTTCGTCATTGATGTGCTGCAGCGGCATGTCGATATACGGAAGCACGTGCTGCAGGTTCGCGATCGTGTCGATCATCTCATCAGTGAAGCAAGACGGGTAGGCATACATCAGGCGAAGCCATGCCCCGCCAAATTGCCCGGCCAGCTTGTCGAGTTCAGTCAGCATGCCTGACAGTCCCGCGCCGTAACCGATGTCTTCACCGAAGCTGGTGGTGTCCTGTCCGATGAGCGAGAGTTCGAATGCGCCGTCGTTGAGTAGTTCTGTCGCTTCGCCAAGGATGCGGTCGACGGGTTTGGATCGCATACGACCGCGGATCGATGGGATCGTGCAGAACGCGCAGCCTTGGTTGCAGCCTTCGCTGATGCGCAGGTATGCATAGTGGCGGGGGGTCAGGCGGAGGCGGGCGTTGTCTTCTTCGAAGTAACCTAGCTCGTTGCCGCCAGCGATCTCGCGGTTCTGCTTGGCAATCGTGGCGTTCGTCGCGATCGAGCTGTAGACGGGCAGCTCGATGGAGGTTTCCTTAAGTGCCGCACTGGCCGCAGCGCCCGAGGCATCCGAGCCGCGTACCGCCGTGACGATCCGATCGCGGTCGAACACGCCAATCATTGCATCGATGTCCGGACACCACTCGAGCATCTTCGCCTTGTGTCGCTGGACGAGGCAGCCCGCAACGACGACGCGCTTGAGCTTGCCCTGCTTTTTGAGTTCTGCGGCCTGATTGATCTCATCGATCGACTCGATCTTGGAGGCTTCCAGGAACCCGCAGGTGTTGATCACGACCGCGTCCGCCTCGCCCTGGTCCATCAGGTCGGCCGGGACGGGGTTGATCCCGTCTTCTGCGAGCAGTCCCAGCATCTTCTCCGAGTCGACGAGGTTCTTGGGACAGCCCAGCGACACGAAGGCCACGGAGTTGATCTCTGATGGTGCAGGGGCGGTGGGCATAGCGAAGTATTGTATCGCGTTTGATCCTGCGATATCAATGGTCCGGAACACCATCGCCATCGTGGTCGTGGGGGACCGCTGTCGCGGGATCGGCAGCAGGGGCCCCATGTCCGTGGTCGTGGTGCTTCATTTCAAAGTGGGCGATGCCCCAGGCGATGGCCAGGCCAGCGATCAGGGCGGCAGTCAGCTTGATCTTGTCGTGCTGGTGGAAGTGCAGTTCCGGCAGGACATCGGACAGCGCGATGCACAGGAAAACGCCTGCCGTGAACGCCAGGGCATTACCGACGACCATCGAGTGCGCATCGTGCTCGTCAGCGAAGCCGAACATGAAAATGGCTGCACCCAGCGGCACCGCCAGCGCGAAAAGTGCATTGATCAGGTGGCCAGTCTTCCTGGACCAGCCGGTCGATGCAACCAAAGCCAACAGTGTCATCGAATCAAACGGCTTGTGGAACACGATCACCAGAAACAATGCCAGGCCTGGTAGAGCAACGTCCTGCTCTGCGGACATCGATGCGCCCAAGGCGATGCCGGCGATCAGTGAATGCAGGATCAGGCCGATTGCGGCGCCCGACCAGGAGAGCTTCGGCTTATGGTCGTAGTGGGGAGCCTCGGTCGTGTCCTCATCGCATTGATCAACAGGCACCGGGTCGGGGTCGTGCTCGCAGCCCGGGCCATGGACGTGCGTGTGTCCGTGGTCGTGTGGATGGTCGTGCCGATTGTCGTGCGCGCTGGGGGGGTGGCTGGGCAGGTCGTGCTGGTGGAAATGGAAGAAGCGTTCGAGCAGAAACATCGTCAACACGCCAGCGACCATCCAGAGCATGAGTTGCTGGAAGGGGTTGTTGGAGATCATGGCGTGCGGGAGCATGTGCAGCAGGGCGATGCCGAGCATGAACCCGCCGATGAGCGAGTTGGCGAGTTGCAGCCGCTTGTGGGTCAGTCGAACGTGCAGCGGGATCCACCCGCCCAGCAGGGATGCAGCGACGATCGCAACACAGTACAAGCCGAGATATCCACCAAGTGACATGTGTGCAAGTTATCAGATAGACAGCGTTTATGGCACCCGATGTGTGTATTTGCCCCCATTCATGGCTTATCAGGGCGGAATTGTGGGCTTACCCCCGATAACTGCCCTAATCGTGCCCTGAGGGTGCTTAAGGACTTGCTCAAACCTGCCGATCCGGGTAAAACATGGTCGTGGAAATCGGCTGGAGGCCGGTCCCGCAAGCCCCTTTTATCTGATGGCCGACCCGATCACCGATGGGTGGTCCCGTCGCTAAGACTGACAGTCTTGAATCCATCGGGTGCAACCGCTCAATCGCGAAGCCTTTTGTTTCGGGCAACGTTCATTGAACTCTTGGGGCAACGGAGTGCGACGCCAGTCTTTTAACTCCATGACGGACGGTGATTGATCGTTGAAGATCGGCCGTACCGTGATGGTGGTGAACGAGGTGATGGATGCCATCCCCGGACACCGGATTCTTTTCACCAGGCGGGGCCTAAACGCCCATTGCCACGAGTGACACAGGCATGAGCCAAGACAAGACGGACCAGGAACAGGACACTTCGCCTGAGGCTAAGGACGCTGTCGAAGCGCCCACTGCCACAGTGACCGAGGAGACGCCCCAACCCGGCGATGCCGACGGCAATACCAAGCCCGAAGCTGTAGAGGCCTCTTCAGATGGCGAGGACAAGCCCAAGAAGAAACGTCGCCGCCGACGTCGCAAGCGTAAGTCTGCCAGCAGTGAAGGCACGGCCGAGGGCGAAGGTGGCGAAGAATTGCCCGAGGAGACCGTCACCGGAATCTATGAGCAGGGCCCCAAGTCTGATGGTCGGCTTCGCCAACTCGGGGATACCTTCCTTGCCTATCCCAAGGACCCCGTCGTCGCCAGCCACCTCGTTGAGAAATACGACCTGCGTCCGGGCATGATGCTCGAGTGCTCGCTCGGCAAGCCCTTTGGTGGCGGACAGCAGCCCAACCAGCGTGGCAAGAAGAAGATCAAGTACAACGCGATCGACCCGTCGGCTCGCCGCGTCCAGGACGTCCTCAAGATTGAAGGTCAGCCCACGGAAGAGTTCGGCTCGCTCCGAAACTTCTCCGATCTGACCATCATCATGCCCGAGCCCCGGCTCACCCTTGAGTACCCCGGCTGCCCGCCCGCTTGCCGCCTCATCGACCTGTTCTGCCCGATCGGCTACGGCACCCGCGGCATGATCGTCTCCCCGCCTAAGGCCGGTAAGACCACGCTGCTGCAGAATATTGCCTTTGCCATCCAGAAGAATCACCCCGAGGTCGAGGTTTATGCGCTGCTGATCGACGAGCGGCCTGAAGAAGTCACCGAGTTCCGTCGGAACGTCCCATGCACGGTCTGGGCCTCTTCCAACGACCATACGCCTGAGCGGCACTGTGGCTTGGCGATTGCGGCGATCGAACGCTGCCGCCGGTTGGCCGAAATGGGCAAAGACGTGGTGGTGCTCATGGACTCGCTGACGCGACTTGGGCGTGCGTTCAATACCGCTCCCAACATGGCTTCGACCGGCCGAACCCTGTCCGGTGGTCTGGATGCTGGCGCGATGACGATTCCGAAGCAGATCTTTGGCGCTGCTCGTAAGTTCGAAGAGGGCGGCTCACTCACCATCGTCGCAACGGCGCTGGTCGATACTGGCAGCCGAGGTGACCAGGTGATCTTTGAAGAATTCAAAGGCACGGGCAACATGGAACTCATTCTCGACCGCAAGATTGCCGAGCAGCGGGTCTTCCCTGCGATCGACCTTGCTGCCTCCGGCACGCGGAACGAAGACCGCCTGATCCCCAAAGAAGAACTGACGACGGTCAACGCACTGCGTCGCCGACTGTTGGCCATGAACCCTGTCATGCAGGTCGAGCAGTTGCTCAAGGCGATCGATCGATTCCCGACCAATGCCGATCTTGTTGGAAGCCCGCAGACCAACGAAGAGCCGCCGCCACGCCAACGCCGTAATAACTCGGGCCTGACCCGTTGATGCGACGGCTGGTCCTCCTGGCGTTACTGGTCGCGCTCGCTGGCTGTGAGAGCACCCAGCGGATCGACCGTGCGACACTGGATGAGCGCTACCAGCAAACCCAGCTTGCCAAGGGCGTTTTGTCGATTGTGCCCCTGCGTGTGGAGCCGAATCAACCGCCCCCGGTCGTTGTGAATTGGTGGTACGCCGGTTCAAGTGACGGTCAGCACAGCCTGGTCTACCGTGAACTGACGTGGGACAATGCGGGCAACCCTGTCGGCACAGAGCAGCGCTACCGCATCGCTCAGAATGCGTTGAATATCCAGCAGCCTTTCGCATCGACACGAGACGCCGGGCGATGGATGCCGTTGTTCGAGGCGGCCGACGAAATCGAGCCGCCAGCTGATCTGCCGACGGCTCGAAAAGCGCCTGTGCCGATTGACAACGATCCAGTCCGCAGGCCTGAGCAGCCCGTTGTACCGCCGTCGTTTGATTAAGCCGTTGCTTCGACGGGCTCGACCGCAAACCAGTACACCTCGATCATCGTTCCCGCTCGGGGATAGCCGCCGACCAGGTCGGTGATGTACTCATCGTCTTCCGACTCGCGGAAAGCGATAGGCTGCAGACCGTACTGGTCGGCCGTGTCGAGTTCGTCGAGATCACCTGCCGTTACGTACAAGCAAGTATGTGCGGGCAAACCGAGCTGTGCGATCGTATGCTTGAACACGCGCGGATCCGCGTGCTTGCATGAGCCGCTGGTCGAGAGCAGTTCGAAATCAAGATGCTCAGCCAACTCGGTCTGCTGGAGCATCACGCGGACGTCTGGCGGGACATCGCCCACGACGGCCGTCTTGATCCCGGCCGCTCGCAACCGCGTGAGCATCCGTACCGCGCCACGCCGAGGCGTCAACGTCTGACGGATCACTTCCTCACGCTGCTCTGCCAGTCGCCGGCGCATCATCGGGTCGAGCTCGATCTTGAGCTCGTCACAGACTGCCTGAAGATTGGACTCAATCCAAGGCAGTTCGATGTCCTTGACCGTCTGGTGTGCATGGTGATACCAGCAGGATGCGAACCGGATGGGGTCCACGCCTAGGCTTCGCGCTTGCATCATGGTTGCATTGAGCGTGAAGTGTGGCTCGGGGTCTTTCAACAACGTGCCACGTAAATCAAAAATTGCGGCGTGATAATGCATGTCCCATCTTTCCTGCCGGTCCTCCCATGGGCCGGCGATAGTCTCAATATCGGTCGGGTGTCGAGCGCTGAGTGGCTCAATGGGCCATCTGGCATCGATTTTCCAAAATCGACTCCGCATCACGACACCTGCGTGGACTTGAGAAGACAGGCAAGCTGTTGAGAAACACTGCGGGTTGTAACGATTAGCTGGTGCCAGCAACCGCCTGTAATGCGCTACACAGGGCCGCTGCCACGGCTCCAGGATCTTCGTCTGAGCAGATTGCTGAACTCACCGCGACACCTTGGCATCCGGCCTCGACGAGTTCGCTGATGTTCTCCGGCGTGATCCCGCCGATCGCCAAGTAAGGAAGTCCGGCCCAGTTGATGTATTCACGCAAGTAGGCTGGCCCGGCAAGCTCGGGCTTGTGCTTGGTCGTCGTGGGGAACATCGGGCCAACCCCGCAGTAGTCTGCGCCGTTGGCCTTGGCCTGTTTGGCTTGTTCCAAGCTGGAGGTGCTGACGCCGATGGTGTGGCGCAGACCCAGTATGCCGCGTGCCTGTGGGGGCGACATGTCGGTCTGGCCAAGGTGTACACCCTGTGCACCGGTCAGCGACGCAATATCCGGACGGTCGTTTACGATCAGCGCGGCACGCGAAGCGATGACGCTGCGGACCTGGTTGATGTGTTCGATCAGTTCACCGTCAGGCATATCCTTCTCGCGGACCTGTACGCAATCAACGCCGTTGCGTAAGGCCTGATCCAGCACGTGTTCCCAAGGGTGATGCGTGCAAAGCGACTTGGTCAACAGCAGGCAAAGCCGCCATTGCTTGCGATTACCGCTGCCCAGCGCGAGAACCAGTCGCTTGGTTACGTCATAGCTCTGATAGCGTAGCCGCTCGCATGCCATAACGAGGTTGGCCTGCTGATCGAAGAAATCTGAATCGATCTTGGCGTACTCTTCGATCGCCCGCAGCGCTTCGGCCAAGCGTGAGCCTGCGGCCAGCACGACCTCGCGTGTGCCTTGCCGCACCTGCTCCTGCTCGGTCGTGATCTGTGTCCCCACATCACCCGCAGTGTCGCGATCGAGGATTAAGTCGTCGAACGGGCGCATCGCCTCAGTAAATGCGTGGCGCATCTGCTTGAGTTCATGGCTGAGCGTTTCATCATCGATCAGGAACCGTGCTGTCTCTTCGAGGACGCGCAGCGCTTCACGGGTACGATTGGCGTTGGCATCGATGATCCTACGGGGGCTGTTCATGAGTTAGAACCTTGCGCTTCGGATCACTTCGGAAGGCGGGTCGTATGTCGTGTTGAGTTGTTCGCCACGAGATAGCGGGATCGCTGCCAGGCCAAATACAATCAAGAGCCAAACCGCGAGGCATGCGGTTGTTCGGCCCGGGTGGTTGTGTATCGCAGAGCGCAGTGCCAGGACCGATGCGAGCAGCAGTGCAACACATGCCCCCGCCCAGAAACTCCAGTGCATCGGAGCCAGCAGATTATGCTCGCTGCTCGGCAGCCAACTGACGGCCTGCGGCTGGTGATTGAGCAGGTAGCCCAGCAGCGGCAGAGTGACTGCCAGGGTCAGCATGCTGACGCACGTCAGCCACTTGCCGATGAGCCAGAACCGTGCGTGACGCCCCTCGGCGGAGAGGTCGTGGAACTGTTGAATGACCAGTCCGATCGCGACGCTGGCCGGTGCGACGGCAAGCAGCAGGCCGGCATATCGGGTCTCGCCAGGTGCGAAGCAGACCAGGAGCAGTGCGGTCACCAGCCAGCCCCAGCCCAGCATCATCTTTCGGCGGGCAGAGCCTGTGGACGTACTGAAAGGCTGGGTCAACGCGGGGATCAGCCAGATCAGCCAGAGACCGCAGAATGCAGCTGCAAGTGAGAGCCTCCAGCCAGCCCTGCTGAACAGTTCGCCGAAGCCGCTTTGTCCCCAGTCAGGCTTCAGTTCATTCAACCATTGCTGGTAGACCGATGGATCGTGTCCATGGACGTGCAGCGCCCAAGGCATCAGCAGCAGGGCGGCGAGTGCCGTAGAGGCGAGCAGCCCCATGATGTGGCTGATGCGTCTTGGGCACAGCATCGCAAGGATAACGGTGGCCAGCAGTGTTCCTGGGATCGCAACAGGGCCGACGGTCAGCGTCGTTAAACCTAGCGAGACGCCGCACGTCATCCAACCGATGAATTGCCTGAACAGTGACGGCGACGTACGCAGTGGTCGCATGGCCCATAGCGCCCCTGCGACCGACAGCGCCGACCACGCAAGCGCAACAATATGCGGGTTGGCATGCCGCCCAAATCCAAGCATCAGCGGCATCGTCATCGCGACCAGTGCGCTGATCGAACCTGAGGCCAGCCCTCCAATGCTGTAGCCTGCCCAGAACACCGCGGCGACAAACAGCAGGGCCATGATCGCGGACCCGATGCGGGCCCGGATCACCCACTGCATGTCGTTTGGGTTTTCTGCGCTTGGATCGTCCGTCGGCATCCCCGTGAACGTCAGCATGTAAACCCAGGTCGCCCCCGGCGGGAGATCCCAGCGGCTTTCCCCCTGATAGATCGGCGTCCAGGACTGCAGCGAAGTCTCGCCATCTGCGATCGGGGCCTGACGTTGCATCGTCTCTGCAGCAATCGCCACACTCAAGGCTTCCTGTTCCGACCAGATGCCCGGCGTATTCAGATCAACCAGCAGTGGCAGGGCGGCGAGAATCAGCAGCCCGAGCAGCACCAGCCATGCCAGGCCGACATCGTGACGCGGCTTGGGGGCGGAGATCTTCGCAACGCGCTCGATCGCCGGCGGCGTCTTTGTCGAAGACGCTTCGCGGCGGGGCACCGGCTCGGTGGTGGGCTGTTGCAGTTTGGTCATGGTGATCCGTGTTCGGCAGGACCGCACATTGTAAACCTCTGCATCTGAATCGGCGTATTTCAGATACGCAGACCCATAAAAACGATGCCCTGTGCGATACTGGCGTGCCGCGGGCGAAAGAGAAGATCAGCGGTTTTCTTCGAAATAGGGCTTCGCGTCCTGCAAGGCCTGATCCAGGAACCCCTCAGGCACCCGAAGCGTATCTGCGCCCAGCGGCAGGGTGATCAGGACACGCTGGCTCGAGCGTGGCAGGTCGATGGTCCGCATGGTGCCTTGGTGCCCTTCGCGGCGGGCGACCAGGGTCGCCTCGTATTCGAGAAAACCAGAGCCCGTCGCGTTGACTGGCAGTGAAAAGCGTCCCTGTCCATCAGTGACGACTTGGCCGAGCGATTGTCGCTCGGAGGGGGTATTCGGTTCGAGGATGCCTTGGATGACCGCGCCCCCGCCGGTCGGGTTGTTCTCCGTTAGTCGGCGGTCGTTCTTGTCAACGATCTGAATGCTCGCGGTTGAGCCACGGACCACACGTCCCTGGATGGCGTAACTGCCACAGCCGACGAGCGTGATGGTGACGAGCAGCAGCGCGAGCGCACGGTACATCGTGGAGAGCTTGGTCATGGGCTTAGATGGGTTTGAGTTCTTCAGCCTCGGGCAGGTCTTTGATGGTGCCGAGGCCAAATACTTCGAGAAACTGCTTGGTCGTGCCGTAGAGCATCGGTCGCCCGATCTCTTCGGCACGCCCGACAACCTTGACCATGTGGCGATCCATCAGCATGCGCAGGACTTCGCCGCTGGCGGCACCGCGGATCGCTTCGATCTGGGCACGCACAATCGGCTGCTTGTAGGCAACGATCGCCAGCGTCTCGAGTTGGCTCGCGCTCAGGCGGTTGTCCTGCTTGGTGCGTTTCAGCCCGTCAAGCACATCGGCGTACTTGGGCAGCGTGACAACCTGCCAGGCCCCTGCGACTTTTTCGATCCGGAAGCTGCGTCCGGTTCGCTCGTACTCGGTATTGAGCGCCTCGATCGATTCCTCGATCGCGCTGCCGGCACCAGCGGCTCCTAAGGCGTCGGCTACGCGTGCCGCGGTCATTGGTCGTTCACTGGTCATCAATGCCGCTTCAACACGGGCGTCGAGGTCCTCGGGCAGTACGACGGGCTCCTTCACCTCGGGGCTTTCCTCGGTCACCTCTTGGGCGTCCTCGGTTACTGCTTCAGCGGCTTCTTCGGTGGGTTCGTCTTCGACGGCAGCGGGGTTGGCTTCATCCATGATGGCTCCATTGTAGCGGAGCGCATGAAAAAAGCCGCCCCTCAGGACGGGCTTTCCTTGATTGATCGTGTTAATCTCAGCCCACTTGCCGACGCAGTGCATTCATCTGGTTCTGCAGGTTTTTGCCCGGGCACGCGGTTTTGTTGATTTCCTGGTGCGAGCGGACCAGAGCCGTCTTGATCTTATGCTGCTTGGTCAGGATGCCGGCCGTGTTGTAGAGCGACTTGAGTTGGGCGCTGGATGGCGACTGTTTATCGAAGTTGCCAAGGACGAGGATGCCGACGTTGTGCTCGTTGTTGTTACGGACGTGGGCCCCCTGGTACTGGATGGGCCTGCCTTCCCAGACGCGGCCGGCTCGGTCGATGATGTAGTGGTATCCGATGTCGCCCCAGCGGTTCTCGCCGACGTGATACTTGCGGATTTTCTCGATTCGCTCGGCGGTGGCGGACTGGCTGGAGAAGTTGACGGCGGTCCAGCCCTCGTGGTGGATGGTCAGCTTATTGATGCCGTTCATCGCGTTGACTTTGGAGCGGACTGGGCCGGTACGCGTCCAGCTCGATCGGCCGATCGCGGACACGCCTGCAGCGGGGGTGGCCGTACGCGGGGTGGTGGTGGTGTGCGATGGGACGGGCTGGCGGTGGGGGGCCTGAACAGGGGTGTAGACCTGCCGATTGCTCGGATTGGCGGGATAGCCTGGCCACTGCACAACAGGCCTGCTGTGGCTGGAGCTTCGTGCCGTGCTCTTGCAGCCGCCCAGTACGAGGACACCAAGACTTGCCATCACTGCTTGTCGTCGAGTCAGACCCATCCCAATCCTTTCGTCGGTCTCTGATCGCCCCGGCTCACTCCCACTGCTTGACGGACGCCAAGCCGGGCCGAAGCGCACACCCTTCTTCCATCGGGCATGTTGATTGTACCACTCAACTATTCAATTCATCGACAAAACAAGCAAGCCCTGCAATAGCGCTTCAGCAGTAGCGGGGTTATCCGGTCGTCGCGGGCTGAAGCGTCATCGGGGCCTGTTCGTTAGAGGCCGGGGCCTGTTGCTCCGGCAAGGGGCGATCGGTCGCCAGCACCACCATCGGCACGCCGGGAACATCTTTCTGTACCTCAAGCAGCGTTCGCCAGCCGGTCGCTGCCTTGATCAGATTGGCCATCTGCATCGGCATCGGCGGGCGATAGGGGTGCAGGGGTTGCTCGTGCTCTACCGGCGGGCATTTGCTGATCGCCAGCACGGCGCCGTCCTCGCCAGAGATACGTCGTGCTTCGTGTATCAGTGAGACCGGGTTGTCGTGGGCTTCCATGCGGTCAAACAGGCAGACCAGCCCTGCCTCGTTATCAGCGATAGGCAGCCTGCGGAGTTCGGTTTGCAGGATGAATCGCGGGGCCTTGCCGGGGTAGCCCGCGCGGGAGGCGTGGTGTTTTGAAAACTCCTCAGCCATCTGAAGGTGCCCGGGGTCTCGCTCGATGCCGATGGCTTCGATCCCCCGTGTCGCCAGGATCTGCACCACGATCCCCGATCCACAATCCGGCACAACCACGGGCTTGACCTTATCGACAAACCCCTGCTCAAGCATCTGCACGACCGATGACACCTTGAACATCACCCATTGGGCAAAGGCCTTGTCGTTGTTGAACCGCATCCACTCGCTCTGGTCGAAGCTTGTAGGCTTGGCGCTGGCTGGGATGGTATCGACGCCGGCCGGGACGCCGAAGACCTGCGCGTTCCAGAGCAGTGGGGTGTTGGCATAGCGCTGCCTCGCCACGTCGAGGTCTGGGGCGATGCGGTCAAAGCCCCACTTGTCGCGGAAGACCTGCCGGGAGTTGTCGATGCCTGAGTCGCTGTCAGCATTCGTCGCACGGTCCAGCCGTAAGGTGTGCCGGTGTGTGAATTCGATGGTCGGGATGGCCCAGGCGCGGTAGCCCGCCAGCCTTGATCGCAAGCCGAAGTCGACGGTCTGGCCGCGCATGTACGCTTCGTCGTACCCGTCGAGTTCGTCGTAGAGCGCTCTCGTGCAGCAGTAAAAGCAGCCCATGACGTGGTCGACTTCAACCGCACGGGTGACCATGTCGCTGGGCAGGCCCCCGCAAAGGTGATGGTAGCCCTTGGGGTGCAGCAGAAAATCGCCCATCGAGTGGACCTTGCCGTCTGGCGAGAGCTGCTTGGGCCCGATGACCGCCAGATCCTTTGGCCCGGTGTCAAAGGCCTCGCAGAGAATCGATGCCCAATTTTGCGTGTGGATGACAATGTCGCCATCCAGTCGCGCGAGTATCTCGCCCTGGCTGGCTAGGACGAGCTTGTTTGCGGTAATCGAGAGGACGCCGCAATGCTCGTCCTCCATGAGTTTGAGGAATGGCTCCCCGCCACGCCAGGTTTTCGCAGACCAGTCACGCAGGGTTTGGAGAGACTCGTCGGTGGAGCCGTCATCAAATGCGAGGATCTCCAGTGGGGTCGGGTCGTCCGCGAGCGTGTCCCACAACGACTGGCACAGGTCGCCGATCAGGTCGGTCTTGCCGTCCTTGGACGACGAGGGGCCGTTATTGAAGTTCGGGATGAGGATGGACAGTCGCGGCTTTGACATCATCTACCTTCCATAATGAAGCGACGCGGCTCCGCCGCGCACCACTCCTCCCATCGGTTATCGGTCAAATTCACGTCCAGTGACGGATGGCGTCGATTCCGGAGTTATGCAAGACATTGACGCGATCGCCGTTCAGCCTCAGCCCGCCAGTGACCCAGCCAGCTACTGGCAGATTGACCGCGGCACCGATGGTCTGGTTGTTGTTCGAGGTACGCAAACGCCCGAACCCGAGCCCGCCGACTGGCGTGATCGTCTCGCCTGGTTCATTACCAATACGCCGAACGTCGCCATGGTCGGGGCGAAACGCTTCATGCCCACCGGGCACGTCTTTTCACTTGGCGAATTTGTGATCCATCCCAAGGGCTTCCACCATGTCGGCAAGGGCGTTGACGGCAAGGCCTACCGCTTCCCGGAAGAATGCGACAGCATCGCGGGCGGCGTCGTTGTCATCAAGGAAAGCGTTTTCGATGAAATCCAAGGGCAGCGCATCGTTGAAAGCCTTGGCCAGCTCGGCATGCTCGGTTTAGGGCTCGCCGTCCGCCGGGCAGGCCACCGCGTGCTTGCCGCACCACAGGCCGGCGTTGTCGATACTTTCAGCCCATCGCTGAACGATACAGAAACGGCATCTTTCCTTGAAGAATTCGGCTTCGACTGGGTTGCGCCCGACCTTGATGAGGTCCGCGAAGCGCATGCCGGGCAAGGACTATTGTGGAACGCTTTCTTTCATGCGGGCATGATGCCGTTTGAAAAGTATGACCAGCGCGGCGCGCTGTGCTGGGAGGGCTACCAGGGGCATGAGGCCTTCCGGCAACGCGCTCATCATCTGGCCCAGCTTGTTGCCAAGTTTACGAACCAGCCGGATGGTGTCGGCGGACATACGCTTGACGTTGGCTCGGGCGACGGTCTGTTCACTCATCTCTTTGCCATGGAAGGCTGCAAAGTCTATGGCATCGACCCCGAGCCGGAAGGTGTCGCACAAGCGCAGCAGATGTGTGCCCAGCAGACCTACCCGGAAGGCAAGCAGCCGCCGGAATTCAAGGTCGGCAGGGGGGACGCGATCCCCTTTGAGTCTGAGACCGCCGCCTGTATCTCACTGTTTGATGTCATCGAGCACCTCAATAATCCCATCGGCGTACTCAACGAGATCAGCCGGGTGCTCAAGCCCGGGGGCCACTTCATCTGTGTCACCCCCGCCTGGCAGTTCGGTGCGTCCAGCGATGCGGTCTACCACGGCTATGAGTACACCGTCGAAGAACTCAACCGCCAGATCAACGCTGCGAATGACATGCAGGTCATCCACAACGGCCAGATCGGTGGCGTCTATCGCGACCTGGTCGTGATTGCGCGCAAAGGTTGATCCGCTGAATCCTTAGCTCGAGTGACTCTCGCACCGTGCGATCAGCACCCCCATGTCTCCGCCTACCGGCACCGCCTGATGTCCTTGGATCGGTGCGGCCGTCGCGACTTGCTGAAGCAACGCATTAAGTTCGTTCTGTTCCGTTGCTGAGAAGGGGACGAACAAAAGTAGCGTCGATCCTGTGACGGCGTTGAGATCAAAACGACGCAGCGATTCCATGCCGATCGCGATCGTGCCTTGAGCCGCTTCATTTATATTTGCCAACCGCAGACCGCTTTGCTCCGCAAGCCAGCGATAGGTGCGTTCATCATCACCGAGCAACTGGATCGAACTGCCGGCCTCAAAGTTCCGAAGCGCCTGGCAGAACCAGCGGCCAATCGCCATCGATTCGGGATTGTTTGCACGGTAGATCCGATGGAGCAGCTGGTCGATTCTGTCAGAGTACGAAGCGTCAGCGAGTGAATCCGAGTCTTCTGGAACTTGTGCCACTCGCTCACGTTTCGGGCTCTGATCCGTGCCGAGCATCGCCCCGATGTGATCCGCGTAACGCCGACACCACAACGCGAAGACCAGGCTGTAATACACCGCCATCGTCGCTGCGGGTTCATACTTGCCGTTGAGCAGGTACTGACGCCACTGGGGTGAATACAGCGATGTGGTCAACGTGTCTGTCTCGCGGAACACTTCGGTCACTCGTCCTGCATACGTTGCCATCCATTGCTGCAGCGGCGGGGTAAAGCCGCGTTTGGGCCGATCAAACGCCTCGCTTGGCAGGTAGCGTTTTGCCAATGCATGCAGCAGCCATTTGTTCTGGATGCCGTCCTTGCTCATCGGTCCAGTGCCGGGCCTTGCCTTGTATGCGGCCGGCAGAGAGAGCATGTACTGAACGACACGGTGGTCGAGCATCGGGTTGCGTGCTTCAAGCGAATGCGACATCGAGGCGCGTTCTTCGATACAGATCAGGTAATCCGCGAGGTTTGTCTTCGTGTCGGTGTACAGCACATTGCCTAGGCGGTCGGGCCAGGCGTGTCGTTGCCAGTACGGCTCAATCGATTCGATCGGTGAGATGCATTGCATCTGTGCCTGTGCCGCATCGGAAAACATCAGCGCTCGCGTGCCTTGCCACTGCAGGAAAGAGGAACGTTGCAGGTGATTGACGACATCATCGACGGGTGGGGCGTACTGGCTTTTTGCATTGGCCTGCGATGCCGCCTGCTCGGTTTGCAGTACCCAGTTGTATCGCCCTGGATAGCCAGCGCTGAGCTCATCGCCTCCCTGTCCCGAAAGGACGACCGTCAGCTGCTCCCTGCACAGTCGACTGAGTGTGCGCTGCGAAGTCACCGTGAAGTTGCCGAATGGCTCGTCGTAGTAACGCGATGCATCGTCGAGTTCATCGAGCCAGTCGCCTTCGTTTTGATTGATCGTCTCGCAATGCCAATCGCAGCCGTATTGTTCCGCAACCATCTTTGCGAAGGGTGTTTCGTCGTGTGCGGGCGAGTCGCCAAAGCCGATGGTGAAGGCTTTGACCGCCTCGCCACGCGCCTTGGACGCCATGGCCGTGATCAGCGACGAGTCGATACCACCAGAGAGCAGTGTGCCGATCGGAACGTCCGCGATCAGCCGGTCCGCGACCGACTGGCTGAGCAATTCATCCAGCCTGTCGAGAACGGCAGAGTCTTCGAGTGGGCCAACTTCATCGGCCTCCATCGGTGACGCATCCCACCAGGGCTCAATCTGGATCTGCCAGCGTTTTGCATCCAGTTTCAGCCAGTGCCCCGCAGGCAGTTTGTGGATGCCCTTGAAGATTGTCCGTGGCGAGACAACGTAGCCGCGTGTGAAAAACTGCTCGATCGCCGCGGGGTCCAGGCCGTACTTACTCTGCGTGTAATTGAGGATCGCCTTGAGTTCGCTGGCGAAAACGAGCGCGTCGCCGGTATCGGTCCAGTACATCGGCTTCTGACCAAGGCGGTCACGGACCAGCAGGAGCAAGTGTTTGGCGTGATCGTAAAATCCGAATGCGAACATGCCGTGTAGTTGCTCAAGGCCTCGTTCGCCTTGCGTTGCCATGGCATGGAAAAGCAATTCGGTGTCGCAGGTTGTCTTGAATGTCGCGCCGTTCGCTTCTGCTTTGCGCATTAAGGAGCGGTAGTTGTATATCTCGCCGTTGTAGACCAAGGCCTGCTGTTCGTCTTCGCTGACCCAGGGCTGTTGGCCGTGCGCGAGGTCAAGGATGGACAGCCTGCGGTGGGAGAGGCCAACCCCGGGTCTGATCCAGAGCCCGCACTCGTCTGGGCCGCGGTGGGTCAGCGTGTCCCGCGCAGCAGCGAGCTGGTCATGTTCAACTTGATGTTGCGGGTCGCGGTAGACGACGCCGAAGATGCCGCACATAGGATCCCTGTCGCTTTATACTGATGCTCGGCCAACCGTGGCCAGATTCGCGTTTCAGATTCTGATGATATCGAGCACATCGATATCTGACCGGGGGTGTCGATGCTGACCAGCCGAATCAATCGGTTACTCAGGCTGATCACGCTGCTGCAGACCAGCACGCCGTGGGAAGCCAACCCTCTTGCGCAGCAGTTGGGAATCAGCAGGCGTACGCTCTATCGCGATCTGAAGACGCTTGAAGAAGCGGGTGTTCCCTGCAAGGCAAAAGGCGGCGGCAGGTATATGATCCAGGATGGCTTTTTTATGAAGCCGATATCGCTCGCGCCCGCTGAGGTGCTTGGCCTGATGCAGTTGATCCGCTTTGTCGGGCAGCACCGGGAAAGGCCGTTTCACACGCACGCGTTATCGGGGATTTACAAGTTGATCTCTACCGTGCCGAAGGACCTGCGTGAGACCTGCGGGCAGATGCTCTCGCATGTGAGTATCGAGCCGGAACCCAAGCTTGTCTCCAATACAGAGTCAGATCACTACGCCCTCCTGCAGCAGGCGGTTGATCTTCGTCGCGTCTGCCGACTGACCTATGCCGCGGCCAACGGTGAAGCGAGACAGCAATTGAATGTTGACCCCTACCTGTTGCATCACGTCAATCGTGCATGGTATGTGCTGGGTAAGACCGACAGGCATCATGAAGTGCGTATGCTCAAGCTCGTTCGGATCGAAGCGGTTGAGCTTCTGGAGAAAAGGTTTGAACGCCCCGGATCCTTTCGGATCGAAGACAAGCTCGGTAAGGCCTGGCGGATGATCCCCGAAGGCAAGGAATATGACGTCGAACTCATCTTCTCCCGGTGCGTCGCGACCAATGTCAGCGAGGTCCGTTGGCATGCAACACAAACCAGCGAAATACTCAGCGACGGCCGATGCGTCATGCGGTTTACCATCGATGGCCTGCGCGAAATCAGTTGGTGGGTATGCGGGTATGCAGAAGAGGTCGTCGTCAACAAGCCCAAGGAGCTTGCCGAGTTAGTCGCGACACGACACCGCCAAGCGGCTGCGGTATATGACGCATAGGGTCGGCATGATCATTTCAGATCGGAGATTGCAGCGGACAATTCATCAGCCAGCTCAATTGCCCGCAGGCCACGGCAACCACGCTGCTTTGCCCACTGGTCGGCAGCGGCGCCGTGTACATGTGCGCCGAGTCTTGCCGCGTCGAAAGGCAACATGCCCTGTGCGATGAGTGAGGCGATCGTGCCCGTGAGAACGTCGCCCGAGCCGGCCGTTGCTAAAACGGGGTTGCCGGTGCGATTGATCGCATAGTGCTCGGAGTCAGCGATGACCGAGTTCTGGCCCTTCAGGACAACGATCGCATTGAGTTGGCTCGCCAGTTGGGATGTGGCATGGACCCGCAAGTCCGGGTCAGCGGGATTGGCTTCGGTACCCAGTGCATCTGCAAGTCGTCTGTACTCGCCGGGGTGCGGCGTCAGCACGAGCGGGGCGTGTTTCTGCGGCTCTATTTCACGGATCCGCTTGGCCAGCAGGTTCAAACCATCCGCATCGAGCACCATCGCTCGTGGGCCTTGGAGCAGCGCCGCCACCAGTTCGCCACGCACGTTCTCCTGCCCGAGCCCGGGGCCGACAGCGAGAACGGCTTTCTGGTCCGGATCGGCGAGTTCGATCTGCGCGAGCGCATCTTCGGGCTCGTTGCCCAGGGCGATCCCAGTTGCACTCGGCTCGATGGTCAGCACGTGGGGCAAGATCTTCGCCGGGCATGCAATCTTGACCAGCCCAACGCCGCTGCGAAGTGCGGCGCGTGCACAAAGGGCTGGTGCGCCGATCATGGTATCGCAGCCCCCAACAACAATGACCGTGCCGAAGGTCCCCTTGTGCCCATCGGCAGGTCGTGGCGGGGCTTTCAGGTTGTTCTTGATCTCGATCATCGATGCGCCAGTTTGTTGATCCTTGACGCAGCGAGTCCCGCGCCGAACCCATTATCGATATTGACAACGGTAACGCCGGATGCACAAGAATTGAGCATCCCCAACAGCGCCGCGATCCCGCCGAAGGATGCACCGTATCCCACGGATGTGGGCACCGCGATCACGGGCTTATCGACTAAGCCCCCGACAACACTGGGCAAGGCGCCTTCCATCCCCGCGACCACCACAACCACGTTGCCCGACCGGATGGCCTCGGCCTTGCCGATGATCCGGTGCAACCCTGCAACGCCAACATCATTGATCGCCTCGACAGGCTGGCCCATCGCCCGGCACGTCATCGCGCACTCCTCGGCGACAGGCAGGTCACTTGTTCCTGCAGTGACAACCGGGATCGGGACCGCAGTGTCTTCAGCGTCGGGCGGAGTACCTAGAAGCACGGTGCCACTCAACGGGCCGACCTCGATCGGCGTCGATTCATCGGCGTACGTCGAGCGAAGTGCCGCGACCTGATCGGAGGTGGTCCGTGTGATCAGCACGCTTTCGTGCTTCTCCAGCAATGCCTGGCTGATTGAAACGACCTGGTCCGGGGTCTTGCCTGCTGCGTAGATCACTTCGCTGGATCCACACCGTTCAGCACGGTGATGGTCCAGCGTCGCAAAGCCCAGCGGCCGGGCCTGCATGGCGCGAAGCTGCTCGGCTGCATCGTCGGCAGACAGTTTGCCATCGGCGACCTGCTGTAAAACAGATTCGATAGAAGGTGAATCACTCACGGGTCTATCGTACCGCGCGTCTGGCAGTCACTGGCCCTTTTTCGTTTCCAGCACTTTAATCGTGAGGTCCTGCTGCATTGGAACAATGTCGATCAGATCCTGCTGGTCGTCATCTCCCATCGCCGAGGTGCCAAGCGCGATATGCCCGGCCGAGTACCGCCACATCGCGCTGTCCAGGTCGAGCCAGAAGCCGGCGCCAGGCTCTTTTTCAATCCACGCCTGCGTCCACATGTGATAGACGAAGACGTCCTGCTGCCCCACAAAGTCGTCCTCTGAGTAGACCAGTCCGGTCACACAGCGGCTGGGGATGCCATGAACACGCAGCAGGGCGGCAAGCAGGACAGAGCACTCGGTGCAGTCGCCCTCACGCGTTCGGGCCGCTTCGCTGGCCGAGCCGTCACCGACGGAGAGCGACGCGCCGCGGATATGCATCGTGACGAAACGTTTGCAGGCTAGAGCGATTTCTTCGTGTGATGCGTCTTTCTTAAGCTTTCTGGTCGCTTTCGTCGCGAGCTGCCGCACCAGCTTGTCCTCGTGGTCGATCATGATCGAGCTGGTCAGGTACTTGTCTGCTGGCTGGTCGTTCTTTTCTGCTTCTTGAGACGCACTTAGATCGACGACGACTCGCGCCTTGCCGTTGCCGATCAATTCGACCGATTGTTTTGAGGTTGTGATCGGTAAGACCTTCTTGTCGCCTGATGAATAATTCAGCTCATAAACGATCTTCTTTTGGCGGCCCACGTCCTTGATTGGCTTGTCGGGCACAACGACAGACAGCCCGGACATCTCAGGCGGATCAAACTTTCGCTCCACAACTTTTTCATTGCTGAGGGTCGAGCCAAACTGCATCGCGTCGATCTTGTACGCAAGCGCAACGATCTGATTGTTCCTGTCGATCCAGTGCTCCATCTCAAAGCCCGGGAAGACCGAATAGGTCGCGTTCCATTGCGTTGTCTGAACGACGCTGCCGTCCTCAAGCTTGACCGATGCGGCATCGCTCTTTTGCTTCGTGTA
>JBMZAP010000050.1:0-22012 GCA_049611445.1 Phycisphaeraceae bacterium
GGCGACGGCGGGGCGATGGCCGGGCTGGATGCGATCCGCACCGACCAGGCCGACCGACTCAACTCCATCGGTGCTGCTGACCAGCAGGTGCCCTTCGGCACGATCTTCACCGGGGCGATCCTCATCATGACGTTCTACTGGTGTACGAACCAACAGATCATCCAACGCTCGCTTGCCGCGAAAGACCTCGCCGCCGGACAGAAGGGCGTGCTGCTCTGTGGTGCACTCAAACTACTCGGGCCGATCTACCTCGTGCTGCCCGGATTGATCGCCTACCAACTCTATGTTGTCCAAGGCGGCAACGTCGACATCGCCAACGACAAGAGCTACGGCACGCTCGTCCGCGATGTACTGCCCTCTGGACTGGTCGGCTTCTTCGCGGCCGTCGTCGTCGGGGCGGTGTTGTCGTCTTTCAACTCCGCGCTAAACTCGACCACGACTCTTTTCAGCCTTGGCGTCTACAAGGACCTGATCAAGCAGGACGCCACCGAAAAGCAGGTCGTCATCTCCGGCAAATGGTTCGGCTGGGCGATCGCGATCACGGCCATGACACTCGCGCCACTGCTTGAAGGGCAAGACAGCCTCTTTGGATATCTCCAGGCCATGAACGCGATCTACTTCATCCCGATCCTGTCAGTGGTCGTTGTCGGCATGCTGAGCAAACGCGTCCCGACGATGGCAGCCAACATCGCGATCCTTACCGCACTCGTGCTGTTACTGGTTGGCAACTTTGTCCCCTTCGGCACCAACGCGGACGGCAGCGACTTCATGCTCGCCGGCGGCTGGATGCACGGCTTCCACTACGTCGGATTGGTATTCGCATTTGCCGTAGCGCTGATGCTGGCGGCCGGGCTGATCGCACCACGCGAGACACTCTGGGTCCACGAGCACAGCAAGGACGTGGATATCACGCCCTGGAAACTCGCGTGGCCTGCGGGTATTGCACTGCTGATCGCAGTGATCGCGATCTATGCGGCCTTCGCGGACTTTACGGTGCTTGGCTGAGCCGATGGTCGGTTATTAGATCTTGCCCATCACGATGCACACGTTGTGGCCGCCGAAGCCGAAGCTGTTACTCATCGCGATCTTGACCTCGGCTTCCCGCGCGGTGTGCGGGATGTAGTCCAGATCACAGCCTTCGCTGGGGTTGTCGAGGTTGATCGTCGGGGGCAGCTGGCCGGTCTCGATCGCCTTGGCGAGGATCACGGCCTCGATGCCGCCGGCGGCGCCCAGCGAGTGGCCCAGCATCGACTTGGTCGAGCTGACTGGCACCTTCGTCTCGTCGCCGAAGACACGCTTGACGGCCTTGGTTTCAGCGAGGTCACCCAGGCCCGTCGATGTGCCGTGGGCATTGATGTAGCTGACGTCTTCCGGGTTGACGCCCGCATCGTTGAGCGAGGCCTTCATCGCGTAAGCTGCGCCTGCGCCGTCTTCGAGCGGGGCGGTGATGTGCGAACCGTCGGCCGACTGTCCGGCACCCAGCAACTCGCCATAAATCTTCGCGCCGCGAGCCTTGGCGTGTTCGTATTCCTCGATCACGATGATGCCCGCCCCCTCAGCGAGGACAAAGCCGTCCCGGTCCTGATCCCAGGGGCGAGAGGCCTTCTCGGGCTCATCATTGCGCTTCGACAGTGCACGCAGGGCAATAAAGCAGGCGGTACCCAACGGGGTGAGCGCGGCCTCTGAGCCGCCGGTAATCATGACATCCGCCGAGCCGTAACGGATCTCGTTCGCGGCAGCGAGGATCGAGTGCCCTGCGGAGGCACACGCGGTCGTGACCGATGAGTTGGGGCCACAGAGCCCATAGTGGATGCTGACGTTGCCGGCTGCGGCGTTACACATCAGCTTGGGGACCATGAACGGGCTGACCCGACCGGGACCTTTTTCCAGCAGCCGGGCATGGCCTTCGGCGAATTCTTCCATGCCGCCGACGCCGCTGCCGATGATCGCACCACACCGCCAGGGGTCTTCCTTGGAGAAGTCCAGGCCGGCATCCTTCACCGCATCGACAGACGCGTTGAGGGCGAACTGGGCAAAGCGGTCCAGATTCTTGGCGAGCTTCTTCCGTTCGATCTCATCGAAATTGGTTGGGCCGTCCCAGTCATCGACCTGCCCACCGAAGGTGGTCTTATAATTGGTCGTGTCAAAGCGGGTGATCGGCTTGATGCCGCTGGTACCCGCGAGGAGCTGGTCGTAGACCTCGTTGACGTTGGTTCCCAGGCTCGTGACCCAGCCCAGGCCGGTGATAACGACGCGTCGCTTGCTCATAGTTCTGATCAGCTTATGAAAACAGGATTGAGGGAAAAACAAGCACCGCCCCTGGAAACAGAGGCGGCGCATGATTATAGCGAATTGCAAGGGCAAACCGCCCGGATCGGCCGGTGATTAGCCGCCGTAGTTTTCCTTGATGAAGTCGATCGCCTTACCGACGGTGTCGATCTTCTCGGCTTCTTCATCTGGAATCGATGTTTCGAATTCGTCTTCGAATTCCATGACCAGCTCGACCGTGTCGAGCGAGTCGGCGTTAAGGTCGTTGACAAAAGAGGTGTCGCGGGAGATTTCGCCCTTATCGACGCCCATCTGCTCGGCAACGATTGCGATGACTTTTTCTTGGATTTCCTGTTCGTCCATGGTGGTTGGCTCCTGGCCGGGGTAGGGGGTTGAGGTTTGCCCGGCGGCTATTCGTGTCAAGCCGGGACTATAGCGTGCCTTGCGGCCCGCCACAAGCCGGGAAAGGGGTTTCAAGGCCCTCCCGACGGGTTTTTCTAGCACATCGTCATGCCGCCATCGACGCAGAGCACCTGCCCGGTGACGTAGCTGGCGCCCTCGGAGGCGAGGAAGGTCACCGCAGCAGCGATCTCGTCCGCCTCACCCATGCGACGCAGGGCGGTCATGGTCTTGACCCCTTCCTTGATCGCGTCGGGCAGGACGTCGGTCATATCCGTCTGAATGAAGCCGGGGGCGATCACATTGGCGGTGATATTTTTGCCACCCATCTCCTTGGCCAGGCACTTGGTAAAGCCGGCCAGGCCCGCCTTGGCGGCGGCGTAATTCGCCTGACCAGGGTTGCCGACCACGCCAGCGACTGAGCCGAGGTTAATAATCCGGCCCCACTTGCCACGCATCATCGGCTTGAGTGCCGCGCGACAGGCGACAAACACGCTGCGAAGGTTCGTCTGGATCACATCGTCGAACTCTTCGTCCGTCATACGAAGCAGCAGGTTGTCCTTGGTGATCCCTGCGTTGTTGACAAGGATGTCCAGTCGGCCATGCTCCTTGAACACGCCGTCAATCAGGCCCTCGATCGATTCCTGACTGGAGATGTCGCACGTCGCGACGGACGCGCTGCCACCAGCAGCCTCGATCTCGGCCTTCACCTCGTTGAGCTTCGCTTCGTTACGGGCGACGCAGACAACGTGTCGACCATCCGCGGCGAGATGCTTGGCAGTCGCAGCACCCAGGCCACGTGATGCGCCGGTCACGATTGCGACGCGTGTTGGAACATTTGAATCATTCATCCTTGACGACCTCCAGCCGTACTTGATCTTGGGATTGGAAGAAACTTCGGTTGGGAACGAGAAACGCCGTGTCCAGGTCATCGACCCGACGGATTTTGTAGCCCTGGACTGAAATCGTCAGTGTCCCTGCCCAGCTGGACGAGGCTGCAAAGGTACCGTCGCCTGGCAAGGCAACGGTCGCCTCGCGCGGAACATCTTCGGAACCAGCAGACTCGATCTCGCCGGGGGACACAAACGTACCGCCACGCTTGGTACCTTGCGCCAAGACGATTGCGTCGGGGATGCGCTGGCCGTCCAGATCAACCACTTCACCGCTGACACGGATCGTCTCGCCCGTGCTGATACAGCCGACGGAGGACAACGCGAGCAGGGCAAGCAGGGCGATCTGAAAAGACACAGCCACGCGGTTCATGTCTTAGTCCTTTGGCGAATCAAAGTTTTCGACGCGGATCGACTTTTCGATCCGACGCATCAGGCCACTGAGCACCTTCCCCGGCGCCAGCTCAACATAACGGCCCGGCAGGTTCTTCGCAGCATACTGCATCGATTGACTCCAGCGGACCGGGTTGGTGAGCTGCTCGACCAGCCGCTTCTGGATCAGTGACGGGTTGGTCACGTGAGGCTCGCTGGTGACATTGCTGAGCACCTGTACCGTCGGCTCGGACCATTGGACCTGCTCCAGCGCCTTCTGCAGCTGAACCGCTGCGGGCTGCATGATGGGAGAGTGGAACGCACCGGCCACCGTCAACGGCGTCGCACGAAAACCTGCTGCCGTGGCCTGGCCAACCATCAGTTCGCACGCATCCAGCGTACCGCTGACAACGACCTGCATCGGCGAGTTGTAGTTGGCGGGGACCATGACCGCCTCTTTCGGCAGGGCGTCATTGACCTGATCGCAGAGCATCTCGATATTGGCCTCATTGACCTCGCCGGTAATGGCTACCATCGAAGAGGGCGCCGCCTCTGCAGCGGCCTGCATCGCTTCGCCACGCAGTCGCACGAGTTTCAAGCCATCAGCAAAGCTGAATGCACCCGCAAGATGCAAGGCCGTAAACTCGCCAAGCGACAAGCCGGCCGTTGCGGTGAACTGCTGCAGATCACCCTTGGCCTGCAAGCCTCGGAAGCAGGCGACCGAGGCGGTATAGATCGCGACCTGAGCGTTGTCGGTCCGATTGAGCTGCTCTTCCGGGCCCTCAAAGCAGAGTTTGCTCAGATCAAAACCCAGGACATCGTTGGCTTCGTCGAAAACAGCCTTCGATTCGGGCATCGCGTCGTGCCAGGCCTTGCCCATGCCGATTGCTTGCGCGCCCTGACCGGGGCACAGGATGATCGTGTTATCGTCGCTCATAGCTATACGTTCTACAGTTTCCAGAGTGAGGTTGTCCAGCACATGCCGCCGCCGATCGCGACAAAGAGCACGAGGTCGCCTTCCTTTAAATCGCCTGCGACATATTTATCGTTCAAGCACAGCGGCACACTTGCTGCGGAGGTATTGCCATACTTGTCAATATTGATGACCAGTTTGCCCTCAGGCAGGTCCATGCGCTTTTTAACAAGCTCAAGGATTCGACGGTTGGACTGGTGCGGGATCACCGCGGCCAGGTCTGCGGGGCGAACACCCGCCTTTTCCAGGGTCTCATCGATAATCGCCTGCGTCGTTGTCACCGCAAACTTAAAGACTTCCTGACCATTCATCTGCAGCGTGTTCAGTCGGCCGTTGAAGCCGTCGTGCTTCTCTGGGAGATCTTGTTCCGTGCGCGGCACGTAGAGTTCACCCCAGAGCGACCCATCCGAGCGCATTGTCTGTGCAATGCATCCTCTCGCAGAATCATCGTCGGCAGTCAGGATGACAGCACCCGCTGCATCGCCAAACAGGATGCAGGTCTTTCGGTCTTCGTAGTTGGTGATCTTTGAAAGCGTCTCCGCGCCGATGACCGCGACAGTTTTATAGTGCCCTGATCGGATCAGCGTTTCGGCGTGATTCAGGCCATAGACAAAGCCGGAACAGGCCGCGGTGATATCCATCGCACCGGCAGGCGTCGCGCCAACTTCGTGTACCACCCGAGCAGCCGTCGATGGGCAACTCATCTCGGCGGTCATGGTCGCCAAGAGGACCATATCCAGATCACCTGGTTGAAGGCCCGCGTCATCTAACGCCGCACGCAGCGCATCGACCGCAAGCGAGCAGGTCGTCGTTCCTTCTTCCGCGATATGTCGGGTCTTGATGCCGGTTCGCTTGGTAATCCACTCGTCGTTGGTTTCAACCAGCGCAGCGAGGTCATCATTTGACAGTGTGCGTTCGGGCAGGGCGGTGCCGACACCCGCCAGGCGTACGCCCACCCCCGCGCTTGCGGGACCGGCATTCATGCGTCAACCCCAGTCGTTGCGGGCTTGTTGGCCTTAATGATCTCTTCTGCGTTCAAGAGTCGCTCCGAGACCTCGGGGTTTACGTTGAGCGCAGCGTACTTCAACGCATTGCGGATCGCGTTATGGATCGTGCGCGGCTGGGATGAACCGTGGCAGATCAGGCAAATGCCATTGGCGCCCATCAACGGGGCCCCGCCATGTTCATGGTAGTCATGCTTGGCATAAATGCTTTCGACCACAGGCTGCAGCTTCATCGCCAGTTCCGGGTCAATCTCAAACGCCTCATGAGCGATCGTCTTGAAGATGCCCTTGCTCAGGCCCTCGGCCAGCTTCAGGACAACGTTACCGGTGAAGCCTTCAGCGACGATCACGTTCGCCTTGCCTTCGAAGATTTCCCGGCCCTCGATATAGCCGACGTAGTTGAGCGTGTCGTCAACCTTCAGGAGGTCGTGCGTGTCGCGAGTCAGCTGGTTGCCCTTGCCTTCCTCGCCGCCGATAGAAAGTAGAGCAACCGAGGGGCTGTCAATCTCAAGCACGCGTTGGGCAAAAATCGAGCCCATGTGGCCGTACTGGTGCAGGTGAGAGGCGCGGGGCTCGGGGTTCGCACCGACGTCACAGACCACAACCGGGCCATAAAACGTCGGGATCGTTACCGCGATGCCGGGCCGATGGACGCCCTTAAGTCGTCGCATCGACATCTGAGCAGAAGCAACACACGCGCCGGTGTTCCCCGCGGAAATAATCACGTCGCAACGGTCTTCTTTCGCTCGCGGCGAACCGAGCCAGCCCCACTTCACAATGGAACTTTCCGTTTTCTCTCGCAAGGCCGACACCGGCGGGTCGCCCATCTCGATCACTTGCGTGGTCGCAACAATTTCGATGTGCGGATCGCCGGAGAGGCCTTCCTCATCGAGTGCTTCTTCAATAATTTCTTTGTCGCCTACGAGAACAAGCTTGTCGCCCTCGCTAAGCAACTTGATCGCGCTGAGCGCGCCCTTGAGGATCGCGTCCGGTGCGTTGTCCCCGCCCATGACATCAATTGCAATTCGCACGTCGTGCCCCTGTCCCTGTTGCGGTGATGAGGTCGGCTCAGACGATTGAATCAGGCGTCAGACTTACGGCCTGGCGTAATCTTCAAGCCGGCACGCACGTATCCACACTCGGCACATGCGGCGTGAGGCAACTTGGGTGTGCCGCAGTTCGCACATGACACCGAACCACGCGGGGTCAGTGCATCATGTGAGCGGCGGATTCGGCCACGGGTTCGGCTGATTCGTTGTTTAGGCAGCATGGCTAATACCTGGAGTTCTTTTGGGTGTTTGGGGAGGCGCACTGACCACGTACAGGCCCTGCGCCGAGCCCATAAATGTAGCCGAACCCAATGATTTGGTCAAACAGGCCGGCTCAACCCACCAGCCCGAGACTCAATGGATATCCGCCGACTCGATATCGATCCCATCGCCGGCCATCTCCGGCTCGCGGACCGAATCGATCAACTGCTTGGTTTTCTCGCTAGGCGGCTTGCAAAGCGGGGTCAGACCAAGGGTTACGATAAAGTTCAACAGCATGCCGATCGTGCCGATGCCCTGGGCGTTGATGCCAAAGAACCACGGCTCGCGCAGCCCCTGTCCCTTAGGCCCGAAGATCGCCTCAGCGATCTCTGGATTCAGCAGAATCACATCGGCCTTCTGCGTCGTGATGTAGAAGGCGGTGAAAGTGATCCCCACCAGCATGCCCGCAACAGCCGGAACCGTGCCCACACGCTTGGAGAAGATGCCTAGGACAATCGCCGGGAAGAAGCTGGCCGCCGCAAGACCAAACGCAAACGCGACGACCTCGCCGACAAAGCCCGGTGGGTTGATGCCAAAGTAGCCGGCAATCAATAGCGCCACGCCGATCGCGACGCGGCCGACGAGCAGCCGCTGCTTCTCGGAAGCCCGTGGGTTCATCATGTTGTAGTACAGGTCGTGCGAGACCGACGAGGAGATGACCAGCAGCAGACCCGACGCCGTAGACAGCGCGGCGGCCAGGCCGCCGGCGATCACGAACGCAACGATCCAGTCCGCAAGTTCGGCCATCTGCGGCGTCGCCAGCACGATGATGTCGCGGTCAGGGTGATGCGCTGCCCCCATGCCTAGCAGCGTGGCCTTCGCCGCAGCGCCGCCATCCGCGGTGCCACCGTTGGCAGCGATCCACGCATCGGCATCTTCGATCAATGCATTGCGCGTCTCGGCCGGGACCTTGAGGATCCGCATCAATTCGTTAGGCTGAACATCGACTTTCTGTTCCACGCCATTTTCGTCGAGCGCAACACCGATTGGCATGACTTCATCGGTCAGGTTATTCGTAAACGCAACCTTCCCGTCGCCGTCAAAATCGACCCAGGCGATGTAACCGAGGTCCGCCCACTTGTCATACCACTCGGGCAACTCTGTCTCGGTCGAGCCGTTCAGGCCCGCGACCTCATCAATCATGTAATACCGTGCAAACGCGGCGACAGCCGGCGCACAGAGGTAAAGCATCGAGATAAACAGCAGCGCCCAGAACGCCGACCATCGGGCCGCTTTAACGCTCTTGACCGTGTAGAACCGGACGATGACGTGAGGCAGGCCCGCCGTACCCGCCATCAGCGCGAGGCAGACACAGAACACGTTGAGCTTGTTCCATCCACCGTTCGCGGCATAAGCCTCGGTGTACTTGGAGAAGCCAAATTGTTCATTAATCAGCGACAGTTTGTCGAGCAGGAACGGGCGAGCCGGGTCGACCGCCTCGAGCACCTGGCTGCCCAGGCCGATCGAGGGGATGGCGCTGCCAGTGAGCTTGAGCGAGATCGCGACCGCGGGGATCAGGAACGCGGTGATCAGAACCCAGAACTGTGCGACCTGCGTCCAGGTAATGCCCTTCATCCCGCCGAATACCGCGTAGACAAAGACGATCGCCATCCCGATCGCGACACCGACCGCGGGCGCAACACCAAGGAAGACGGAAAACACGACGCCGACGCCTTTCATCTGCCCGACGACATAGGTAAAGCTGATGAAGATCGCACAGAGCAGGGCAATCAGGCGGGCGGTCGAAGAGTCGTATCGCCCACCAATGAAGTCCGGAACGGTGTAGTGCCCGAACTTCCGCAGGTAGGGCGCAAGCAGCAGGGCGAGCAGCACGTAGCCCCCGGTCCAGCCCATGAGGTATACCCCACCGGCAAAACCCATCCCTGAGATCAGTCCGGCCATGGAGAGGAACGATGCGGCCGACATCCAGTCCGCCGCCGTCGCCATGCCGTTGGCCGGCGCAGGTACGCCGCCGCCTGCAATAAAGAATCCCTTGGTGTCCTTGACTCGGCTCAGCCAGGCGATGCCCAGGTAAATCGAGAAGGTGACGCCAACAAAGATGTAGGTCCAGATCTCAAGCGTCATGCCGCACCCCCTGACTGCTTGCCGATCTGCTCGAGTTCATTGTGGTGCCGCTTGTCTAGACGGTTGAGCAGGATGCAGTAGGTCAGGATGATCAGGACAAAGGTCATGATCGAACCCTGCTGGGCAAACCAGAAACCCAACGGGTACCCACCAAGCTGGAATTGGTTGAGCTTGTCTGCGAACAAAATGCCACAGCCCAGCCCAACGATCGCCCAGATCGTCAACAGGACAGTCATGATGGTCACATTGGAACGCCAGTAACGCTTGAGCGCAGCGGCTTCGGCTTCGGATGTCGCCGAAGGTGTCGGTGGGGCTTGGTCGGTCATAAGCGGGCCTTGCAGGGTAAGATGAATGACGACAATGATGCCGGGAGAATCAGAAATTTGCGTTGATGCCGCATGGCACCGCCGGCGGTCGGCGAAACTTCGAATCGCTAGTTTAGACAGAAATCGTGCGATCGGCTACGTGTGTCGCTCGTCTCGGTACCGAGGAAACGATGGATGCGGCGAATCAATACACAACAAACCACGCCAGCCAAAGCGGCATTGGCCTTATTGATCTTCGCGATCATCGGGCTGAGCCAAGGCTGCACGACCCGCCCATCCACCGACCAGACGGGTTTTGTCTCGCTGTTCGACGGCAAGACACTGGATGGCTGGCGCACCGTCGGCGGCAATGCGACGTTCCGAGTAGAGGACGGCGACATCGTCGGAACCAGTGGCAAAGGCGGGCCCAACACCTTCCTGCGGACCGTCCGCGACGACTACCGTGATTTCGAATTCCGCTGCGAGTTCAAGTGGGACATCCCCGGCAATTCGGGCATCCAGTTCCGCTCAGGACACAAACCGCCAAAACCTAAACAGAAGCAAGGCACCGTCTTTGGGTACCAGTATGAGATGGACCACTCGGAACGCGCCTGGTCGGCCGGGGTCCACGAGGAATCCCGCCGGGGCTGGATGGTTCCACTGAAAGGCGATGAAAACGCAGCGAAACGCAAGGCAGTCAAGCTTGATGACTGGAATGACGCGGTGATCCGATGCCAGGGCAGCCATATCCAGACCTGGCTCAACGGCATGCTCATCGCAGACCTCACGGATGATGCCGAAGAAGCCCTGCCTGCGGGCTTCTTCGGCTTGCAGATACACTGGGGAGAATTGAGCCAGGTACGCTGGCGCAACCTACGCATCAAGGAACTGAACACGGACTAGTGATGGCAACGACTTATTTCACCGACCGACCCTCTGACAAAACACTGCTTGAGCAGGGCAGCGGCTTCGCGCCCAAGTTCGACGAGAACGGGCTGATCCCATGCATCACCACACACGCCGAGACCGGTGAAGTGCTGATGTTCGCCTACATGAACGAGCTATCGCTCGCCAAGACCATTGAAACAGGGATGGTCCACTACTGGTCACGCAGCCGTGGCAAGCTCTGGCTTAAGGGCGAATCCTCAGGCATGACGCAGAAGGTCGAGCAACTGCTCACCGACTGCGATCAGGATGCACTGGTGGCAAAAGTAACCATCGGCAAAGCAACCGTCGGTGGCGTACAGGCCTCCTGCCACGTCGGGTACCCCAACTGCTTCTACCGCGCGATTCCGACCGGTATTGGTGAAACAAACGAGCCTGTACAGATGTCTGTTATCGCAGAGAAAGCCTACGACCCCGACGAGGTTTACGGCAAGCAATAAACGATGAGCGATCCAAGCCCGCACCATCTCGACCTGCCCTCGCGCCCTCGCCGCAACCGAAGAACTGCAGCGATCCGCGGCCTGGTACGCGAAACGACACTCGCGCCATCGCATCTGATCTACCCACTGTTCGTGCAGGATGGTGCAACACAACCGATCGATTCCATGCCCGGCCAGAACCGGTGGTCGATTGATGATCTGATCGGCGAGGTCAAGCGTGCCAAAGATCTTGGCATCAACGCCATCGTTCTGTTTCCCAAGGTGCCTGAAGAGCACAAGACCGAAACCGGCGAGCACGCTTATGACCCTGACGGCCTGGCCCAGCGTGCCATTGCTGCGGTCAAGCAAAATGTCCCTGAGGTTTGCGTCATTACTGATGTCGCGTTGGACCCTTACAACAGCGACGGTCACGACGGCATCGTTTCGCCAACCGGCGAGGTGCTCAACGACCAGACGATCGGCGTGCTCTGCCAACAAGCCCTGAGTCACGCTGCTGCAGGCGCCGACATCGTCGCCCCTAGCGACATGATGGACGGCCGGGTCGGCGCGATACGAGCCTCACTCGATCACGCGGGCTATGACAACACCTCCATCATGAGCTACACGGCCAAGTACGCCTCGGCCTACTACGGACCATTCCGCGGAGCGTTGGATTCCGCGCCCCGTGAAGCAACCAGCAAGCCCATTCCCAAGGACAAGTCCACGTACCAGATGGACCCCGCCAATGTCCGTGAGGCGATCCGCGAGTTGGAACTCGACGAAGCCGAGGGCGCCGACATCGTCATGGTCAAGCCCGCAGGGCCGTACCTCGACGTCATCGCCGCGTTGCGCGAAGCGACGGCATTACCGATCGCCGCCTATCAGGTCTCCGGCGAATATGTCATGATCAAGTCCGCCGCAGCATCGGGCGGGCTTGACGAGCGTGCCCTGATTTTGGAATCCCTGACGGGTATCCGTCGCGCGGGGGCTGACATGGTGTTGACGTATTTTGCAACGCAAGTTGCGCAATGGCTTTAGTGCAATCCACATGCTGCTTCCGTCGCTTAGGCCCGCACCGTTCTTGATATGATGCGGGGCCCACTTGCGAGGAATCCATGGAAACCAGACAGCTAGGCAAGACCGACATCCAGCCCACCATCCTGTCCTTCGGGGCGTCCTCCCTCGGCGCGGAGTTCCGCAGCGTCGATCTGAATGAATGCCTCCAGTCCGTACATGTCGCGATGGAAGTCGGCATGAACTTCATCGACACCTCGCCTTACTACGGGCGTGGAATGAGTGAAGTGATGCTTGGCCGTGTCCTGCCTGAGATCCCACGCGACAGCTACACGCTTTGCACGAAACTCGGCCGATACGCCCCGGCTCACTTTGACTTCTCTGCCAAACGCGTCGAAGAGAGCATCGACATCTCGCTCGAGCGGATGAAAGTGGACCACCTGGACATCGTCATCTGCCACGACATCGAGTTCGTGAACTCTAAAGAGGCACTTGACTCTGCTGTGCCCGCCCTCAAGAAAATGGTTGAGAAAGGCAAGGTCCGCTATATCGGTGCGAGCGGCTACCCGATCAAGACCCTGCTCAATGCGGTGCAGTGGGCCGACCTGGATGTCGTCCTCAGCTATAACCACTACACACTGCAGAATGACATGGCCACGCAACTGCTCGGGCCGTGCGCCGAGAAGGGCGTTGGCGTGATGAACGCGGCACCGTTTACCGCGCGACTGCTCACCAGCGCACCGCTCCCAGAATGGCACAAGGCTACGCCCGAGGTTCGGGAGGTCGCGAAGAAGGCCGTCGATTTCTGCAAGGAGCAGGGGACAGATATCGCCAAGCTCGCACTGCAGTTCTCGCTGGCCCACCCCGGTTTTGCGACCTGCATCTCCGGCTCAGCCAACCCCAAGCGTATCCGTCAATGGGCCGAGTGGGCCGCCGAGCCGATGGACCAGGCCCTTGTCGGCGAAGTCCAGAAGATCCTCGAACCCATCCACAACTGGCACCACATTGAAGGCCTTCCGGAAAACAACGACACGCCCACCAATCCGCTGCCGACCAACCTCGGCTAAATCGATTCGTAGCCGCCGCGTAACACGCGGGGGTCAACCCGCACCAAACCCCCGAGCGTTGCTCGGCGGCTAAACACCATGAAAACCCTCTACTTCGACGAACCGCAAAAGATCCGCACCACTCAAACCGATGCGCCCGCCGATCCAGGCCCGGGCCAGGCACAGGTCAAAACCCACCGCGTCGGCGTTTGTGGCACCGACCTGGGCGGCTACCTCGGCAAGTTCCCATTCTTTAAGTACCCCCGCATCCCCGGGCATGAACTGGGCGTCGAAGTGGTCGCGGTTGGCGAAGGCGTTACCAACGTCAAAGTGGGTGACAAGTGCTCGATCGAGCCCTATATGAACTGCGGTGAATGCTTCGCCTGCAAAAAGGGCAACAGCAACTGCTGCACGCAACTTGAAGTCATCGGGGTGATGTGTGATGGCGGCCTGCGCGAACGATTCAATATCCGGGCCGACAAACTCCATGTCGGCAACAAGCTCAGCTTCGAACAACTCGCCCTCGTCGAGACACTGGCCATTGGCTGCCATGCGATCGACCGAGCTGGCGTTGAGTCTGGTGAAGACGTCCTGATCATCGGTGCCGGGCCGATCGGGCTGTCTGCCTTGGAGTTTGCGAAGGTCAAGGGCGGCCGGATCGCCGTCATGGACCTCAGCCAGGACCGCCTGGACTTCTGCAAAGAAACCTACGGCGTCGAGTGCGGCATCATCCCACAACAGGACGGCTCAGACATGGAGCAGGTCCATGCGTTCACGCATGGCAATGGTTTCAGTGTTGTTGTCGATGCGACCGGGCACAACGGCTCGATGTCCAACGCCATGAAGTACTGTGCACCGACAGGGCGGCTCGTCTACGTCGGGATCACCAAGCAGGACCTCGTCTTCCCGCACGTCGCGATCCACAAGCCCGAGGTCACGATCCTGCCCAGCCGAAACGCGCTGCCCAAGGACTTCCCCTACATCATCGACCTGATCGAGAAGGGCACGATCAACACCGCCCCATGGATCACCCGCAGGATGGCATTCGACGATGTACCCGATCAGTTCGCTGAACTGACCACGCCTGCACCCGGAACGATCAAAACCGTTATTGAAATGGACTGAATGTCAGCATGAAATCAGCGATCACAATCTCTCTCGTTGAAGAAGCACGTAAGGGCCCGTTCGTCTACCACGACGGGCTGGCAGACGGCTGCAAACGCGCTGCCGAAGCGGGCTTCGACGCGGTCGAAATCTTCGTCCCCTCGTTCGATCCACTGCCTGAACTCGCCGGCCTGCTTGAGCAGCACAACCTCAAACTTGCAGCGATTGGCACGGGTGCCGGCTGGGTCAAACACAAGTTGTCGCTCACCGACGCCGACGCAGATCAACGCGCCACGGCAATCGAGTACGTCAAGGGCGTCATCGACCTCGCCGCGACGTACAGCGCGCCCGCGATCATCGGCTCGATGCAGGGCCGATCCGGCGAAGGCACCACGCACGAGCAGGCCATCGACTACCTCCGGGAAACACTCAACGCCCTCGGTCCGTATGCAAAAGAAAAAGGCCAGCCTCTGTTCTATGAGCCGCTGAACCGCTACGAGACCAACCTGTTCAACACGCTCTCAGAGGGCGTCGAAGTCCTCGAGTCCTTGACGACCGACAACGTGAAACTTCTGGCCGACCTGTTCCACATGAATATCGAGGAAGCCGATCTGGCGCAAGCGATTCGCGACGCGGGCAAGCATGTGGGGCACGTCCACTTTGTAGACTCCAATCGGCGTGCTGCTGGCCTGGGCCACATGGACCACGCACCGATCGTCGCCGCACTTAAAGAGATCGGCTACGACGGCTACCTCTGTGCCGAAGCCTTCCCGCTGCCTGATGCGGACACTTGCGCCAAGGCCACCATCGATACGATCAAAAAACTTGTTTAACCGGAAGCAACCATGACGACCACGACCGCAACCCCCGTCACCCTCGGCATCGCCGCAAGCTTTGGCTTCGGCGACCGCATTGGCCTCGCGACGCCAGGCCATGTTCAGGCGATGAAAGAAGCCGGCGAGGGCATCCTCCCCATCTTCCCGCAGCAATCCATCCGTGAAATGGCCCGCACCGTCCGAGAGCCGGTTTCCGTCATGAGCGAAGCCATGGACGCCGCAATCAGCGCGGGATGGGACGGCCCGATCGGTGCAGACGCCGACCACCTCAAGACCCCAGAAGATGTTGATCGCACCGCTGCCGTCGGCTTCACCTTCTTCACCATCGACCCCTCTGACGACGTCGACGAGAAGTCCGACAGCTACGACGAAGCAACCCTCCGTGAAAAGTTTGACGCGATCAGGGGTGATGTCGACTGGTACGACAAGTATCTCGGCAAGGACGTCACGCTGCCCAACGGCACGGTGATCAAACTCGATGAAGAAGCCTGCATGCGATGCGCCGTGAAGTACGGCAAGGCGATCACCTCCGCTCTGAAACTCGCCGACTACATCAAGGAAGTCCACGATAAAGCAGGCAAGGACTATGAGATCGAACTCAGCGTGGACGAGACCGACCAGCCGACAACCCTGGCAGAGCACTACATCATCGCGGACCAGTGCGTGAGCCGAGGCATGAAACTCGTGTCGCTCGCACCGCGCTTCATCGGCGAGCTCGAGAAGGGCGTGGACTACATCGGCGACGTCGCGGCACTTGAAGCCTCCATGGCCGACCACAACGCGATCGCCGAACTCGTCGGCCCCTACAAGCTGAGCCTGCACTCGGGGTCAGACAAGATCTCGATGTACCCCGCGCTGGCCCGTGCGACCAAGGGCCGGTTCCACGTCAAGACCGCCGGCACGAGCTACCTCGAAGCCCTCCGCGTTGCTGCACGACACGACAAAGCACTGTTCCGACGCATCGTCGAGTTCGGCCGGGAACGCTACGACGTCGATAAGGCCACCTATCACGTCCACGCAACGGTCGATGGCGTGCCCGCACCAGCCGACCTGCCCGACGACCTCGCGATCGAGCGAGAGTATCTCGAACTCTGGTCCGAAGTCCCCGAAGGCAAGGGCTTCACCAAGGCCGGCCGACAGATCCTGCACTGCACCTTCGGCTCAACGCTGACCGACCCGACCCTTGGCAAGGAACTCCGCAGCGTGCTCGAGTCGCATCCGGACACGTATGCCGAAGTCCTCGCCGACCACTTCGCCCGTCACCTTCGTGCGCTCCGCGCCGGGATGTAATCACCATGCTCAAGACAGACCTCATCCACCCCGATATCCTCGCTGTGCTTGCCAGTTCCGGACACCACTCCAAGGTGCTCATCGCCGACGGGAACTACCCCGTTGCAAGTAAGCTCGGCCCCAACGCCGAGATCGTGCACCTGAACTTCATGCCTGGTCTGCTGTCCTGCAACCAGGTGCTCGAAGGCCTGCTCACCGCGATCGCCGTCGAGGAGATCAACACGATGCAGTACCAGACCGAGGGCGAGTACGCACTGACGGAAGACCCGCCTGTCTGGGCGGACTACCGCAAGACGATCAAGGACGCAGGGCTGGACCTGGATCTCAAACCGATCGAGAAGTGGGCGTTCTACGACGAGGTCATGGGTGACGACCACGTCCTGACGATCCAGACCGGCGAGAAGATGGGCTGGGCGAACTTGATCTTGACGCTGGGCTGCCGCACGTTCCCAATCGAGGGTTGACCATGCCGTCACGCATCCTTGACAGCCACCACCACCTCTGGAACTACGACCCGCAGCAGTACCCGTGGATCCCGCAAGGCACGCCGCTGGAGGAGACCTACGGGCTCAACGACCTGGCCGATCAAGCCGCGGGCATGGGACTGGTCGGCTCCATCGCGGTGCAGGCCCGCCAAACACTGGAAGAGACCGAGTGGCTGCTGGGGTTGGCCGAGCGTGACCCGCTGTGCAAGGGTGTTGTCGGGTGGGTGCCGCTGCAGGACGAAGCGGTCGGCGAGATCCTCGGCCGCTTCTACGACAACCCGCTGCTCAAGGGCGTCCGACACGTGATCCAGGACGAAGAGGATCCCGCGTTCATGCTCCGCCCGGCATTCATCGATGGCATCAAGACCTGCGCTCAGGCCGGCCTGCGGTACGACATCCTGATTTTCGGGCACCAGTTGCCCAATACGATCAAGATGGTTGACGCGCTGCCCGACGACATGCCGCTGGTGCTGGACCACATCGCCAAGCCCGTGATTCAGGCCAATGAGTTCGATGAGCAATGGGCTCAGGACTTTACCGAGCTGGCAAAGCGCCCAAACGTTCTATGCAAACTCTCAGGCATGGCGACAGAGGTGCGCGAAGACACGTGGGACAGTGAAACACTCGCCCCGTACTTCGACCTTGCTTTCGAAACCTTTGGTGCAGGTCGTTTGATGTTTGGCAGCGATTGGCCTGTCGCGTTACTGAAGACCGACTACGCACGATGGGTCGAAACAGTCCTCGATGCCATCAACGACTTTTCGGATGACGAAAAGGACCAGGTCATGTACCGCAATGCACAAGCCTTCTATCGCATTGATTGAGCCGATCCCTGCGCTTCATGAGACGCCTGATCCTGTAGACTGACCTTTCACTGGCGTTGACCGCACGCCGATTCATGTCCCCGACTCGAACGGAGCCGTCTCGATGCCTGACGAGACCCAGTCCCCACTTGCAGACGCAACACCCGACGCGGTGAGCACGCTTGATCCGCCCAAAACGATCGGCGGCATCCTCAAACAACTCGGACCGGGCCTGATTATTGCCGGCTCGATCGTGGGCTCGGGCGAATTGATTGCAACCACCGCCGTCGGTGCAGAGGCCGGCTTCGTACTACTCTGGCTGATCATCATCGGCTGCCTGATCAAGGTCTTCGTGCAGATCGAGTTCGGCAAGTACGCCATCATCAACGGCAAGACCACGCTCGACGGCATGAACGAGGTGCCCGGCCCACGCCTCGGCGGCAGCAAGAACAAACGCGTCAATTGGATCTGCTGGTTCTGGCTGATCTTTATCGTCGTCGCGCTGGTCCAACTCGGCGGCATCATCGGCGGCGTCGGACAGGCCCTGTCGATACAGGCTCCGATCAGTGAGCAGGGCGAAGCGCTCAACGCCTTCCAGCACGAGCAGATCCAAGCCACGCTCAATGACACCGAACCTCCGGCGGGTGAAGCGCCAACGGCATACGACGTCGAGATCTGGGCCACGATCATCACGCTGGTTTCAATCGTCCTGCTCGTTGTCGGCAGGTACAAACTGATCCAGAACGTATCGACCGCACTGGTCGCGATGTTCACGCTCGTCACCATTCTGAACCTGATCATGCTGCAGTCGATGCCGGACTGGCGCGTGACCTGGGCTGAACTCGCCGAGGGGATGTCCTTCCAGATCCCGCCCGGCGCAGGACTGGCCACCGCGCTCGCCGCCTTCGGCATCATCGGCGTCGGCGCGACGGAACTGATCCAATACCCGTACTGGTGTATCGAAAAGGGCTACGCGAAGTGGACCGGCCCGCGAGACGAAAGCGAAGCATGGGCAAAGCGTGCGGAGGGCTGGGTCCGTGTGCTTAAGTGGGATGCCTGGTGCTCGATGGTGGTGTACACCTTCGCGACCATCGCCTTCTATCTGTTGGGCGCAGCGATCCTCGGACGAAAGGGCCTCAACCCCGAGGGCGCCAATCTCGTCCGAACGCTTGGTGAGATGTACGTGCCGGTGTTCGGCAACTGGGCACAGGGCGTGTTCCTCTTTGGGGCCTTTGCGGTGCTCTACTCCACCTACTTCGTTGCAACGGCAAGCCATGCCCGAACACTTTCTGACGCGATGCGGGTCTTCGGACTATCAGCTGGCGGACAGAAGGCCTACGTTTTCTGGACCCGTATCTTCTGCGCAGCTCTGCCGATCCTTTTTCTTGCAAGTTTTGTCTACTTCAAGGCCCCGAAACAACTGGTCCTGGCTGGCGGGTTCATGGGGGCCTTGATGCTCCCGCTGCTCGGCGTCACGGCGCTATACGGGCGATACCGCCGCGGCGACGATCGACTCCGTCCAAATGTCGTCTGGGATGCATTCCTCTGGCTCAGTGTCGTGGGCCTGTTCATTGCCGGCGGCTGGGCGTTCTATAAGAAAATCATCGAACCATTGACAGGGGGTTGAATATGAACATCACAAGGCGCGAAGCAATTCAACTCGGTGCAGCAGCACTGGCCGGCACAACACTCGTCGGCTGCAAAAGGCTTGCCAGCCATCCATCGCGAGTCGGCCATATCGACGCCCACGCACACGTCTGGTCGAATGACCTGAAGAAGTACCCCCTTGGCCCATGGGCCACGCCTGCCGCGATGAAACCCGCGACGTTCACCGACGACGAAATCCTGGCGATCGTGCAGCCCCATGGTGTGAACCGCGTCGTCCTCATCCAGCACGCGCCGCTGCATGGCTATGACAACGCCTACATCCTCGACTGCGCGCGCAAACGCCCCGGCACCTTCAGTGTGGTCGCGATGATCAATGAACGCACGCCGAACCTCAAAGAACGGCTGCGTGATCTGCGTGACGAAGGCGCTCGCGGCATCCGCATCGGCCCGACCAAACACGCCGACCGCACGCTCAACGTTGACCCGCCCAACTGGCTCAAGGCTCCCGGCCAGCAATTGCTCTGGAAACACGCTGCCGAACTTGGCGTCGCGGTCTGCCCGCTGCTCGGCCCGGAGTTCCTGCCGAGCCTCGACCCCATGTGCGAGCAGCACCCCGACACCACCGTCGTCATCGACCACTTCGGGCACGTCGACATGGCTAAGCCCGACACTGTGGCTGCGCTCACACGCCTGGCCCGGCACCGCAACGTCTACGTCAAGGTCTCTGCCTTCTATAAGTTTGGCGATAAAAAGGCACCCTATAAAGATGTCGAGCCCATGGTCATGAAAATGGTCGAAGCATTCGGCCCTGATCGGCTGATGTGGGCAAGTGACCTGCCCTATCAACTCAACAACGGGAACAACTACGAAGACGCGATCGGACTGATGAAAAACGAACTTGCCAGCCTGTCCGACAGCGAACGCGGGATGATCCTGCAGGGGACCGCAGAAAAGGTCTTTTTCTGAGCTAGACAAGCGGTGTATGGTTATGATCGCAGGTCGCGTCAAGCAAGTTGCTGAGGCCCGGACACGAGAGCAGACCGCGTGAATAAGTACGACACCAAAATCATCTGTTGTTTTGCCATTTGCATGGTTGCGATCAGCTTGATTGGCGCGCCTGGCGCATCACACGCCGAGGATGAAAAACCCGACAAAGCCGGGGCCGAGCAGGTGACATTGCCGGGCATCACGATCGACGCAAAGAACAAGCGTGTCGATCTCGATGCGAAGGTCGCGCTGGACGACGGCCTGCTTGAACTGATCGCCTGCATTAAGGACAGCAAAGAGCACGAATCGCTTGTTATTGTCGATGCTGTACCGGTGCACATCCACACAGCACTGCTCCTGATCGGCGCCCAAAATGGCCACCCCGCGATGGTCAAGCCCGCCAACGAAGAACGCACCGAGTGGCTGCACCTGCCGCCGCGCGGTGACCCGATCGCCATCTCGCTGGTCTACCCCGATCCGGAGAACGAGAAAAAGACGATTGAGCGACCGATCAGCGATTTCCTCAAGCGTACCGAGGGCGACCCGGCCTTCGGTCAAGATGCTGATGAACAAGCCGATGACGCGGCAAAAGTATTCGACACATTTGTCTTCGCAGGCTCCATCCTCAGCGAGGATGAAAATGGAGAGCGCCAGTACGTTGCAGATGTCAACGGCAACGTCGTCAGCATCTCCACATTCGGCGACGAGGTCCTCTGCCTGCCCGCTCAGGTCAGCCAGGATAATGCCGCACTGATCTGGTCCGCTGACGGCAAGCACTTGCCGGCGGTAGGGACCAAAGTAAAGCTTCGACTCACCTTAAAGGAGCTTCCCAAAGCGGAAGTAAAAGAATGATCCGACCAGTTCTATTCGTCCTGTTACTACTCTTAACACCGCTGACTGCTCAGTCTCAAGAGTCGTACTACAAGGATCCGCACGGCGTGTTCTCAACCCGGCCGGGAACGACAACCTCACTGGTTCAAGTAAAGCGTTTTGGCCCCGTGGGGATCAGCCTTGATCTGGTCCAGCCGGCGTTCACAATGAAGGTTGGCTCGGTCGAGAAGGGCTCACCCGCCGAAGTGGCGGGGCTTAAGGCCGGACAGTTCATCGAGACAATCAATGGCCAGCCGCTGGCCGACATCGACCCGCGCATCCAGTTGGGTCAGATCATTGCCAAGGCCGAGGCGACCGATGGCAAGATCGCGTTCAAGATCAAGGGCGGCCAGTCAGTGACCGTTCAGATCCCCGTGCTAGGCGAATACAGCGAGACCTGGCCGTTGAACTGCGCCAAGTCGGACAAGATCGTTCGCGGGTTCGCGGACTATCTGGCCAATGGCGGGCACAAGGGCTTTGCAAACATCGGCCTGCTGTTCCTCGTCTCGACCGGCGAGGAGAAGGACCTTGAAGTTGCGCGCCAATGGATCCACAGCGGGGTGATCCGCAGTAACTCCGTGTATGCCTGGCACATCGGCTACGGCGGATTCGGCGTCGCCGAGTACTACCTCAAGACCGGCGATCCCAAGGCATTGGAGATCATTCAGGAGATGGCGGACAACGCGGTTGCGGGGCAATACCTCGACGCCTGGGCCGGGCGAGGCGGCGTGCCGAGTGTGACCTACGGCGGCGGGCACCTGAACGCAGCAGGTACCGGCGCGGCCGCGTTCCTGTTGTTGGCCAAGGAGTGTGGGGCGAATGTCCCCGACGAGGCGATGCTCAGTGCGCTGCGCCACTTCTACCGGCACGCAGGCCGGGGCAACAACCCCTACGGCGACGGCCGACCGTATCACAGCAGCCTGGTCGATAACGGCAAGGTCGGCTACCTCGCCTTCACAATGACGGCGGCTGAATCGCTGACAACAAATGGCGAAGACT
>JBMZAP010000051.1:0-21736 GCA_049611445.1 Phycisphaeraceae bacterium
CGCATTGCTGGGGCTCGGTGGGCTGTTGATTGCCCCTCGTCGGCGTGCTTGAGTCACTGCCACAGCATTGAAGAAATCGATTTCGGAAAGATGCCTGATGAATACGAAGAGCCTACTGATCGCCGCAACCTCGACTGCTCTGCTTGCCGGGTCTGCCAGTGCGGGCCTGGTCGCGCACTGGACGTTTGATGAAGGCACCGGGACGACCGTGACCGACTTGGCAAACGGCAACGTCGGTACGTTTGGCGGAGGCGGCGTCACGTTCAGTTCGACGGTCCCCACGGCGATTGGCAGCGGCACGAGCGTCTCGTTCTCGACGGCAAACAATCAGATCGTCGTGCCCGATTCGGCAAGCCTGTCGCTCACCAGCGACTTCTCGATCGCCGTGTGGATCAATCCGATCGACGACAGCGGGTCGGCCCGCAATATCGTCGCGAAGAGTGGCAATGCTGCCTATCGCTATCGATTGAGCGGGAACGAAGGGCAATGGATGCTGCTCAACGACGGCGCGGGTAGCCCGCCCTATCAGCTGTTCAATGGCGCGGCAGGAACCATTGTCACCAACGGTGCGTGGAATCACATCGCGGTCACAACTGACTTTACGGCCAATGAGCTCAAGTTCTACCTCAACGGCAACCTGGCCGACACAAAGACCATCACGGAAACCGGGGTCGTCGATACGGCGGGCGATTTCCTGATTGGCAATTACATTGCTGGCAACGCGGAGTCGTACCGCGGCCTGATGGACGACTTGCGCATCTACGATCACGCACTCTCGGTGGGCGAAGTCTCCGCACTGGTCCCCGAGCCTTCGTCCCTAGCACTGCTGAGCCTGAGCGGCCTGCTCATTGCCCGGCGTCGACGATCCTGAGGAACATCAAGGGCTGGTGGATTCGGCTTGTTTTATCTCTCTTCATTAAAGGAGGTCTGCATGCGACTCAAGCAATTAAAAACCACGAAACGAGCTGGTGCGTCTGCACTGGCCGCGGGTGTGCTGGCGATAACTACGCAGCAGGCCCACGCGGGGACGATTACGGAAGTCACGTGGAACGACGCGCTTAACGGGAACGTGACCAGCACGAGCGGCGATGGCGCGACGAATGCCGACATCGACATCGACCGCGAATCGACGCTGGTCTCCTTCAAGGTCGGCACCGATACGTACAACAGCTTCGTGCTGGCGAACACGACCAACGCCTCCGGGGGCTCTGGCATTACCCCGTACTGGGGCATCAATGCGCCCAACCTGACCGCGGCGGATGACCAACTGTCGATGACGGACAATCGGCTGGACACCGGCACCGTCAACCTCAGCGACGCCGCTGCAGATTTCGGCTTCGCGTCCTCGCCGACCAGCCTCGACCAGGTGGTCTTTCTCTTTGACGTTGGCTCGAACGATGGCCCCATCGATGTGGTGCTGATTGACGGCCTCGGCGGCAGTGTTGTCGGCAGTTCCGTCAACGTGAACTCCTCCGTCGCCAGCGTTGCGGATATCGACTTCGAGCGGGTGAACGGTGCCGGAACGACATCCACAACCAATGCGGCGGTCAAAGGCCTCGCGCTTTCGTTCTCAGCCGATTTCGGGCTGACCGAAGGCCAACTCGCTTCCGTTGCCGGCGTACGCATCACCAACGGCGCGGGGTTTGACCCGGCTCTTGTCGGCTTCACCGTCCCCGAACCGTCGTCGCTGGCGCTGTTGGGCCTAGGCGGGCCGCTGATCGCACGTCGTCGACGGGGATGAAAGAACGGCACAACGATTCGCTTCATACTGATTAAGTAGAACGCAGAAGGAAAGATTCACCATGAAGACCAAGACCCTGATCGCCACACTTACCGCCGCGGGCCTCGCCGCCGGTTCCGCCTCCGCGGGCGTGATCGTGGGCCCGACCGATATCGCGGCGCCGAACAACGGCGTCGCACAAGGTGCCGACATCACCACCGCCCAGCTCGGTGGTGATGACGAGTTGGTCATTGAGTACAGCGTCACGCGCGGCGATCTGACTCCGGGCGATGCGTGGCTCACTGTCACCTTCAACACCACGGATGGGCTGTTCGACTTTACGTCCTCGGGCCTGTTCCACGCCTTACTGCGGACCAACACAGGTGCCACGCCTAGCCACGGGGCCACGAGTGGGGGCACGTGGTCCTCTGGCGACGCCAGCTCTGTCGATTTCGACGCGGCGTCTCCCGCTGAGCACGCGGTGCGGATCACGGTCGATGGCCTGAGCAGTGGCGGGTTCGCCGGCGTCAAAAACATCACGTGGGAGATCGACCACAACGCGAGTTCGTTCGCAACAGCGGACCGCACCTACACCAATACGATCGACTTCGGCTCTGATAACGGGCTTGAAATCGATTTCCACTCCTTCGGGTCCAGTGGCGTCTCGCCTGACCACACCGTGAATAACTTCACGGTCTCCGCGGTCCCCGAGCCCGGCTCGCTCGCGCTGCTGGGGCTGGGCGGACTGCTGATCGCTCGTCGTCGTCGTGGATGAATTTAGTGATCGATAAACGCTTAAAGACAAGAGATAGCAAATTAATACTGCTCGAAAAACCCTTACCACTCTCACCACCCTTGCGATGATGGCCGGCTCGGCCAGCGCGGCGACGGTCAGCTATGTCGGCTTTCAGAACGAGATTGAAGGCGAATTTGATACGCCCAACGAGGGCTGGCGCAACGCTTCCCCGACCAAGACCTACGACATCGACGGTGACAACATTCTTGGCACAGACGGCTTCTACATCCCGGGTGCGGTTGGGGGCAGTGCGGATATCCAACTGCCCGCCTACGTGGCAAGCATCGCCAAGGACAGCTCGGGCGGTGAAAACTGGAGCGCGGGCTTTGGTCTGATGGACGACCCGTCCAACCCTTCGGGCACCGACACATGGAACTATGGGGGCTGGCGGGATAATACCGGCAGCGAGATTGAGCTGACCACGATCACGCTCAGTGGAGACGCCGCTACCCTCCTGGCCGGTCAAACGCTGAGGCTCGGCTGGCTTTACGATGTCTACAACTTCTCCGGATCCCATATCCTGCGTGTGGCAGTGGACAGCGGCGGCGACAGCGGCGCGACCCCGACCCTCAGTTATTCGGATAACGGCCTAGACGCCGCGTTCTTCGATATCAGCAACGTCTCCAACGGCGACGTGATCCGGATGTATGGCACAAGCGTGACAAGCGCCGCAGTGGCCGGCGGGGTCACCTTTGACACGCTCGTCCCCGAGCCGTCGTCACTCGCGCTGCTGGGGCTGGGCGGGTTCTGCCTGTTCAAACGGAAACGGCGTGGATAAGTATTTGGTAGCCGACGGCCTAAGAACGCCGATGATGAGAACAGGCCCTCGACAACAAGTCCGGCGCACGTAGACCCCCGGGCATTTCACTTCCCTGATCAGGTTGCAATCTTTTGCGTCGCGCTTTCACCCTCATCGAACTGCTGGTCGTGATCAGCATCATCGCGATCTTGATCGCGATCCTCCTGCCCGCACTAAGCGGCGCAAGAGGCTCGGCACAGACCGTACAGTGCGCGTCCAATGAGAAACAGATCGGTGCGGCCCTGTTCATCTACACCGAAGAGAACAAGAACCTCTTGCCGCCGATGATCATCCTCGCCGAGGGCGTCACGAATTGGGGCGAGAGTGGGCCCTACTGGCAGGACCTGCTCGCAGACACCTTGGCCGGGGAAGAGACGGCTTTCGGCCGCAGCGCTTCGGTCTACTGCCCGAGCGTATCGAAGAGCCATCCGATCGCGGACTACGGCAATAATCCAAACCTGATCCCATTGCTGCGGGAAGCCAACATGGAGACCGACCGGTTAAAACTGGTCCAATACGATTCGCTCCGCTCGCCAAGCGAGAAAGTGCTCGCCGTCGACAGCGTTTCCGATCCATTCAATCCGTCCAGAGGCTCCTGGTTTATTTCCTCCTTGTTTCTGTCGCTGGGTAGAGCGAGCCCAAACATCCCGTACCCGCCGCGGCACAGTCTTGCGATGAACACGCTATGGGCGGACCTCCATGTGGAGGCGGAGAACGCGGAGGACCTCGTGGACAACCGCTTTAAATACTTCGTTCAGGCTGGGCCCTGAAAATCATCGATATCCTTCTGCCAGTTTTATGTCGCGCCCTGTAGTTGGCGTGGTAAAATTAAATTGTTTACAGCCCTGCTCAGGGAGACCGTTCATGCGTCGCGCCTTCACACTCATCGAGCTGCTCGTCGTCATCAGCATCATCGCGTTGTTGATCGCAATCCTCTTGCCTGCACTCGGCTCGGCGCGTGAATCAGCCCGACACACACAGTGCGGCACCCAGCAGCGAGACACCGGCATCATGCTGACCGCCTACGGAAGCGATCACAACGAGGTCATGCCTGAGAGCAACGCGAAGATCCGGCCGGGCTACGGCATCGACCTGACTTACAACGGGTTGGACGGCACCGCGATGGGCCTGGCGATACCGATCGTCGAAGGCTACGAAAAAGACCCCCGCGTGCTTTACTGCCCGTCATGGACACACCCGACCCTGCAGTACGACAAGGCTGGCGCCGACCCTCAGGGTGCGGTCCCGCAACTCTACGCCGGCTGGCCCTCACTCGGCGAAGATCAGATCCTCGGCAACGGGTACTTCGTCATCGGCATCAGCTACCACTATCGCGCATCTTTCGGGGATGCCAACAATGAACCAGCCGACCTGGGCGACGCACGATTCAACAGCGATACCGCACTGGCCGCGGATCACTGGACCCGACGGAGCGGCTCAAAGCTCAGCGGGTTATTCGGGCCGCTCTGGGGGCACCGCAACGACAGCTACAGCACGCTCTTCGCAGACATGCATGTCGAGTTACAGACGATCTCTGAGTCCGTGATGGAGAATGTAAACGGCAAGCCAGGCACCAACCACATGTGGGCTCAGCAGGAAGTGATCTGGGAGCGGCAGTTCGAGCAGGGGCTACTCGACTGACCGGCTTGCGCGAACGGCCGAGCCAGACTTCCCCCAAAACAGCGAAATAAAACAGCTGCCTCCGCCGTCAAGGTGGCGGCAGTCTTACGGTATAAATAACAAAACAATTGATGGAGTAAGCCAGCAATGACAAGATCTTTCAAGCTCATCCTGACCATGTTCGCAGTCGCACTTCTCGCAACAACAAGCCGCGCAGAGAATCCCGCGCCGCTACCCGACCCCGACGGCAAAGACGCGGACATGAGCAAGCCCGTGAAGGTCTTCATCCTCATGGGCCAGTCCAATATGCTGGGCTTCGGCAAGATCAATGGTGGGGATGGTTCGCTTTCTCACGCGACCAAGGAGAAGGGGCTCTACCCGTACCTGATTGACGACAGCGGGGCGTGGACGACTCGGAAAGATGTCCGCAACGTCTTCGTGATGGCGGGGCGTCGTGGGATGCAAACGAACAACAACGAATGGCTGACGATCAAGAACAAGAACATTGGCCCAGAGGTCGGCATCGGCCACCACCTCGGCGAAGCGATTGATGAACCAGTGCTCATCCTCAAGGCCTGCATCGGCAACCGCTGTTTGGGCTGGGACCTGTTGCCTGCAGGAGCCGAACGCTATGAGCACGGCGGCAAGATCCATGCCGGCTATCACGATTCCTACTCGATCGTGAAAGGCCCGTGGGAGAAGGGCAGCGAGCCACCCAAGCCCGACAAGGGGCAGTGGTACGCTGGCTGGCAGTACGACATCGATATCAAGAACGCCAACCATGTGCTGGAAAACCTCGGCAAGTACTACCCCGGTGCGACGGAGTACGAAGTAGCCGGCTTCTTCTGGTGGCAGGGCGACAAGGATCGCGGCAGGGCGGAATGGTACGAACGCTATGAGACGAACCTGCTGACCCTGATCAAGGCGCTTCGCGAAGAATTCGAAGCACCAAAGGCACCATTTGTCTGCGCAACGCTAGGCCAGACCAGTAAGGAAAACGCTTCCGGCGGCGAGAAGGCGCTGCTCGAAGCGATGCTCGCGATCAGCGACCATGACAAGCACCCTGATCTCAAGGGCCAGACCGCGACGGTCTACACCCATCCACTGAGCAAGGGGGGCGCATCGAACAGCCACTACGGTGGCAATGCCGAGACGTATATGAACGTCGGCGAAGCGATGGGCCAGGCGATGGTGAAGCTACTGAGCAGTAACGCCGACTAATTCGGCTATTCGACTTCAGGCGGGCAGGCGAGGTAATTGCTTACCGTAATCTGGTCTTCCAGCAGGACCGTGGAAATGTGCACGACACCGCGGGAGAATTCACAGCTCTGAACCTTGCCACGGATCGGAGTCAAACCGTGCGCTGCGTGACGCATCCAGCAGACGACCGAGGTGCCTGCATGCATGTATCGACTGTGGATAAATTTCAATGATTCGGGCTTCAGGTCGTGGCTGCGTGCCACAACACGAACGTGGCTGCCACCCACCCGGTGGATGTCCATGTTGAACTGCAGCAGGCCAAGCGCCTCTGCACGTGCGTGACGCGGCACATTCGAGTCGGCTGAGAGCAGGCCCTTGATGAACTCGACCTCTTCCACCCACTGGTTGTGGGTGATGTTTAGGGGATCGACCGTCGGCAACGTTTTGGCGTCACCAGTGCGTCCATTACTTGAATCTGTGGCTAGTGAAGCCTCTTGGGTCATTGCTTTTTCGCGCTTTCTCCCCCACCTGGATACTCGGCTCATCGGCCTGCAAAGGGCCTGACTCTATCCAATCGCAAGAATTATCTGCACAACACGCAAATCCACACACTGACCCGGCTCAAAGTTTCTCCATTCGTTACAGATGGACGCGGTGACGCGGCATAGGCGCAAAAACAGCCCGCTCCAATTGGAACGGGCTGCTGGATAGACTCTCGTAAAGCGGTAGGGGCCTTAGCCCTTGTTCCAGAACGCGCTGCCGTAGACGGCATTGTCACCGAGTTCCTCGGCGATGCGGATGAGCTGGTTGTACTTCGCATTGCGGTCCGAGCGGGCAGGGGCGCCTGTCTTGATCTGGCCACAGTTGGTGGCGACAGCAAGGTCTGCGATGGTCGCGTCTTCCGTCTCGCCCGAGCGGTGGCTCATGACGGCCGAATAGCCGTTTCGCATCGCCAGTCCGACCGCGTCGAATGTTTCGCTGAGCGTGCCGATCTGGTTCACCTTCACGAGGATGGAGTTGGCAGTGCCACTGTCGATCCCCTTCTTGAGGAACTTCTTATTGGTCACGAAGAGGTCGTCGCCGACGAGTTGGACCTTGTCGCCGATCTTGTCGGTGAGTTCCTTCCAGCCGGCCCAGTCGTTCTCGGCCAGACCGTCTTCGATCGAACGGATCGGATACTTGCTGCACCACTCCGCCCAGAGCGACGCCATGTCCGAGCTACTGATAATTTCCTGGCTGGAGGAGAAGAACTTGTAGCCTTCCTTGCCGTCCTTCTCTGCCTCGTTCCAGAGCTCGGAAGTTGCGGGGTCCAGGGCGACAAAGATTTGCTCACCCCAAGAGTAGCCGGCCTTGTCGACGGCCTGCTCGATGATCTTCAGGGCATCTTCATTGGACTTGAGGTCCGGCGCAAAGCCGCCTTCATCGCCCACTGCCGTCGAGAGGTTCTGGTCGTGAAGAACACCCTTGAGTGCGTGGTAGATCTCGACACCAGCTCGGAGCGCTTCACCAAAGTTGTCAAAGCCCCAAGGCTGGATCATGAACTCCTGGAAGTCCACGGTGTTGTCGGCGTGCTTACCGCCGTTCAGAATGTTGAGCATCGGCACGGGCAGAACCTTCGCACCCGAACCGCCGAGGTAGCGGTACAGGGGCAGGCCCGCGGCTTCAGCGGCAGCGTGGGCCACAGCCATCGAGACGCCAAGCATTGCATTGGCGCCGAGGTTGGACTTGTTTTCCGTGCCGTCGAGGCTGAGCATGATGGCGTCAATGGTTTCCTGGTCGCGGGCGTCCTCGCCGATCAGTTCGCCGGCGATCGGGCCGTTGATGTTATCGACGGCCTTGGTGACGGCCTTGCCCAGGTACTGGCTCTTGTCGCCGTCTCGGAGTTCAACAGCCTCGTTTTCGCCGGTTGATGCGCCGGAGGGAACAGCCGCTCGTCCGACGGTGCCGTTGATCAGCCCGACCTCGACTTCAACAGTCGGGTTGCCGCGGGAGTCGAGGACCTGTCGGCCGTGGATGTAATCGATTGCAAAGCTCATGGTGTATCTTCGTTTTCAGGGTTACAGGGGTGAGGAATGTGAAGAATCCGAGATTTTAGCAGGTAGGGGCGATGTCCGCCCGGCGGTATACTCGTTGCTCACAAGAAGAGAACACTATGAAAATTCGCCCGCTAAACCCTGTGCTGTGCCTGCTCCTCGCCCTGAGTTCTCCCGCGATGGGCCACCCGGGGCATGCCCCAGTCCACACCTCTGAAACTCAGCCGAGGCTGACGACACTTAAGGCCCAGATCATCGGTCATGGCTCGGCCCGCTACCGTGTCAACGCTCAATGGAGCAGCGTTGACCAGGCCAAGGCACCGATCTCCAACGCTCATGCGATGGTCGAGGACCGCGAGGGGCAGATCTATCTCGTTACCGATCATGCGGACAACGCGTTTCTGGTCTACGAAAAAGACGGCACGTTCGTCCGTGCGTTCGGCGACCTCAAGGGCGGGCACGGCATCGATCTGATCACCCTCGACGGCACCGAGTACCTCATCCACGTCGATGCCGGTTGGCAAGCCAAGAAGGGCGATGGCTGGGCCAATGGCTGGGACAATGTGAATGGCGCCGTCACCATCGTGGACAAGCAGGGCAAAGTCCTCCGAAAGTTGCCCTCGCCGATTGAAACCGGACACTATGGCGAGAAGGACCGTTACAAACCCTGTGACGTCGCGGTGCTTCCGAACAACGACATCCTTGTCGCAGATGGCTACGCAACTGATCGGGTCGTCCACTACAAGCCCGATGGCAGGATCGTCCGTGTCTGGGGCGGCCGAACACAAGGTGACGACAACCTCAACAACGCCCATGGCATTTCCGTTGACGCCAGCGACCCGAACAACCCCGTTGTATGGGTCAGTTCACGCAGCGAGAACAAGCTCAAGCTCTTTGATGTTGAAGGCAAGCACCTCGAAACACTGACGTTCCCCGGCGCCTACGTCGGCCAGGCATTTTTCCAAGGCGACAAGATCTACATCGGCGTCTGTTGGTCCAAAAAAGACGGCGTGGGCAAGAGGTTGAATCAATCAGGCTTCGTGCTGGTCCTTGATCGCAAGACACGCAAGGTCATCTCCGCGCCAGGTGGGAGCGAGCCCGTCTACAAGGATGGCAAGCTCCAGCCAATGCATCAGGCCGAACCTGTTTTCAAGCACGTCCACGATCTGTACGTTGACAAAGCGGGAGCCATCTACGTCGGCGAATGGAACGCGGGCCTGCGTCATCCGTACAAGCTTGAGCCTGTCGATTAAGCCATCACTTGCGCGTCAAGGCTTGAGCCTGACCCGAAGCACCAGCATGTCTGCAGTGATGTACAGCGTCTGCTGATCGTCATCGAGGGCCACATTGCTGGCAAACTCAACGCAGTGGATCGTCCCCAGGTGCTCACCCTTGGGTGTAAAGACCCATACCCCGCCGGGCGCGGTGATAAAGAGGATGCCCTCGTCATTTACCTTCAGTCCGTCGGGCATGCCCTTTCGCTTGCCGACCAGCGGCGTAAAGTCATGGAAGACCTTCTTGCTCTTGACCGAGCCGTCGTCGTTGAGTTGATAGGCCATGACAATCGCGCGCGGGCCATGCGAATTAGCGACGTAGAGCGTCTTCTCGTCGGGCGAAAGGGCGATGCCGTTAGGGCGTTCGAGGTCGTCGTCGATGAGCGTGACCTTGCCGTCTTTGGCCACACGGTAGACGCCGCAATAATCGGTTTCTCGTGTTGGATCCAGGTGCCACAGCGGCAGGCCATAGGGCGGGTCGGTGAAATAGAAGTTGCCTGCCTTGTCGAAGCAGCCATCGTTGGGCGAGTTGTATTTCTTGCCCTCGTGGTTGCGATCGGTCAGCGTGATGTACTTCGGCTCGGGCTTGTCGAGTGGGGCGTCCATGATGGCGACGGAGCGCGAGCCATGCTGCATCAGGACCAGGCGATTATCCGGGCTGAGCGTCAGGCCATTGGACCCCGGCTGATCGAATGGGCAGTTGATGACCTTGGCATCGAAGGTCGGCCGAGGGTTCGGCCCGTCGTAGTCGCCCGCGTTGGACAGGTAGTGCACGGCCCCTTTTGCCTCCGTCCACTTCCAGGCCTTGTTCGGCGGGATGTTCGAGAAGACCAGGGCGTTCTCGCTTTCAACCCACACCGGTCCCTCGATCCATGAGAAGCCTGATGCGATGATCTCGATCGGGGTGCCCGGGGCGACGACGTCGTTGAAGCGAGCATCCTCGACCTCGAGTTGCCCGATCGTGTCGTAGGGCTGGGTCGCGCAGCCAACACTTACAAGCGAAAGTATTAATAGAACTGTCAGATGTCTCATATCAGGCCTTTCGTTTTTATCTATTTCTTTCCGGGCTACCAGAGCCAGATCATCAGCGCGATCATGGCGATCACGACGGCGATCTCATAAGGCCCGGGCTTGCGGTACCAAGGCTGGTCTTTGCGGATGCCGAGCGTTTCAAAGTCCACGTTCTCCTTAGCTGGCCAGTCGCCGACCTCATCCGCGCTCATCATGGCATGGACTTCGTCTGGCGTCATATTGTTGCGCCCAAGATCGAACGTACTCAGACGTCGAGCCAGCGTGTGCTCGGCTGCTCGGCCATAGATCCTATTTTCGAACAATGACCAGATGATCAGAACCAGTACGGCAAAGCCAAGCACCCACATCGGCCGAACCTGTGACTGAGTCATCCAGATCGGCAGAAGCCCCTCAGTATTGCTCTCCGGATTGGGCCCGGTATTAAAAAGCACCAATCCTAAGACACATCCGCCTGCAACAGATGCAACAGCAGACCAGCGACTCGCCCACGGACAGAATGCAGCGGCCAAGTAGGGGACTGTGAGCGGCAGCACAAACGTACCGGAGAAGGTGACGTAGAACGGCACCATGCCGTCAAAATCGTCAACCAGCGAAGAGAGGATCGCCCCAAGTACGATCGCAACCGTCGCGACGATACGTGTCCACCAGAGCTTTTGACGGTCCGTATACCTGTCACTGTTAATGACCTTGACGAGATCGTTTGTGACAAGGCCTGAGATCGCCGTACCAATGCCCGCGCCGGTGGACATGCTACCCACGATCAGGGCTGCCATGCCCAATCCAAGCACGCCTTGGGGCAAGTATTCGACCATATACAGGGGGTAAAGCTCGCTGCGTGTCTCTTCGGTCAGTTCAGGCATCAATACGTGGCCGACGATACCTGCCAGAATCGCAACGCCAGTGACCATGAACCAAGGCACGATTGAAACGATGCTGCCTTTACGGGCATCCGCTTCACTGTTCGCTGAGACGATCCGCTGGGCAACCGTCTGGTTGACAATCGGGTAGGTGAAAAGCACAAGGATCAGGCCGATCAAAAAGATGTTGTTATCGATCCCATCCTTGCTGTAGAACGTCAGGCTCAGCATCTCGCCATAGGTCTCCTTGTTCTCGTTAAACCCGCTGAGCCAGCCGATATCTGCAAAAACCGAGAAGAAGATGATGACGGTCAGAACAAGCATGAGGATGACCTGCGGAACCGCGGCCATGACAACGCCGAGTTGCCCCGATGCGAAGACGTAGACGATCGTGATACACATGGAGATCACGATGCCCCAGGTCATATCGATCCCCACGACGACCTTGAACATCGTCGCCAGAGCGTAGCCGACCAGTGCCAGGGCGATAAATCGATAGAAGATCTGAATAAGGGCCGAGGCAATCCGCATCGCCGGATTGAACCGCAGCTCCAGAAACTCGGCATTGGTCACAACACCAGTACGGTAAAGCAGCGGCGCGAGGTAGCGGGCGAGGATGTAGGTGCCGAACGCCATGCCGATCCAGATATAGCCCAGCCCGGTAAATCCCATGAGCCAGCCGAGGCCGGCGATCGCGATAAAGTCGCCCGCATCAACCGAGTCGGCGGCCTGTGCGATCCCGATCTGCCACCATTTGAGTTTGCGGCCTGCGACGAGATAGTCCTTGGCGGTCTTGACGTAACGCACGAACCACAGGCCGAACAGGCTCGTGCCAAGCACCCAGAAGACAGCCATCGCCCAGTCCAGCGAGGTCATGTGACTCACGGATTCGTTGTTCATTATCCCTAGCAGCAAACCGTTCATAAGCAGTCACCATTCCGCGATCGAGCCGTCGCCATGTCGCCAGAGCGGCGACTTCCAGTCATGATCGATTTTGCTCGCCTCAATGACCGCATCTCGGTCGATCTCGACACCAAGCCCCGGGCGGTCCGGGGCCAGGACAAAACCGTTGTCCAAATCAAAAACATCTTTGTTCGTGAGATAAGCCGTCGGCTCAACACCTTCGTTGTAGTGCATCCCGACGCTGTGTTCCTGCAGTACCGCGTTGGGCGAGACGAAGTCTACCGCCAGGCAGGATGCCAACGCGACAGGTCCCAGCGGGCAATGCGGTGCGAAGCCGACACCATACGCGTCGGCCATGGACGCGATCTTCATGCACTCCGTGATCCCACCTGCATGCGACAGATCCGGCTGGATGATTCCCAGTCCGCCGGCCTCGAGAACTGGCCTGAAATCAAATCGGCTGTACATCCGCTCGCCGGCCGCCAGTGTGATTGAAGTTCGATCTGCCAACTCGCGGTACGCACTGGCATGCTCTGGCAGCACGGGTTCTTCCACAAAGAGTGGCCGAGCTGGCTCGAGCTCCTTGAGCAGCACACGGGCCATTGGCAGTGAGACTCGTCCATGGAAATCTAGTGCGAAATCGATGGTCACCCCGAAGCGTTCGCGTATCGCAAAGACCCGCTTGACGACCGCATCAACCGCCTTGTTGCTTGCAATCTTCTGCAGCGGGCCACAACCATTAAGTTTGAAGGTATCTCGCCCGGTGTGCTGCGCCTTCTTGATTTGCGTGATCTCGTCCGCGGGATCGTCCCCGCCGACCCAGGAGTAAGCCTTCATCTTGTCACGGACCGGCCCGCCAAGCAGGTCAATCACGGGCTTACCCAGTGCCTTGCCCGTGATATCCCAGAGGGCTTGATCCACCCCTGCGATCGCAGACATCAGGATCGGCCCACCCCGATAGAAGCCGCTGACATACATCTTCTGCCAGAGATCATTGATCCTGCGGGGATCCTGCCCGATCAGCAGTGGCTCAAGTTCCTTGACCGCAGCAATCACCGTGTCGGCTCGGCCCTCAACAACCGGTTCACCCCAGCCGGTGACTCCCTCGTCTGTCTGCACTTCCAGGAAGACCCAGCGGGGTGGCACCTTGTACAGGTTCAACGATGTGATCTTCATATCAAGCCACCTACTCGAAACGAATCTCTTCACGCCCTTACGAAAGCGCTTGCCGCATCACGAATCTCGTCGATCGACATCTCTGGCGTAAAACAATTGCGTGCTGCCGCGACGCCCGCGCAACCTGCATCCATCCATTGCTGCACATTACCTGCCGACACACCTCCAACCGCGAAGAGTTTTGTGCCTGGTGGCATGACGTGGGTCAGCATATTCACCCCGGAAAAGCCGATCGAACTGGCGGGAAAAACTTTCAATGCGTCAGCACCGGCATCTAATGCGTTAAAGCACTCCGACGGCGTCAAGACGCCCGGCAGCGAAACCATCCCACGTTCTTTCGCTCGGCCGATCACAGCACTGTTCGTGTTAGGCGAGACGAGCAACTGCGCGCCGGTGTCGGCAACCTGATCAACCGCCTCAGGCGAAAGGACGGTGCCCGCACCAACCAGCATCTGGTCGCCAAACGCATCAACCATCTTCCCAATGCTCACCAGGGGTTCAGGTGAATTGAGCGGCACTTCAATGGCACGGAAGCCTGCCTCGAAAAACGCCTCGGTGACCTGCACCGCACGGTCGGGTGTGACGCCGCGGATGATGGCGATGTGCTGGATTCCTTCAAGTCGATCAGTCATGCTTGAATCAGTGGAAAGAGGCTCAGCAGGCCAGCCAAGGTCGCCTGCTCTGGATCAACGGATACGCACTTTAGCCCAAACTGCGCCATGGCCGCTTCATAACTGTCAGCGACATCGCCCGAAGCAGCCAGATGGATCGTTTCTTGCTGGCCAACCGATGCCGCCGCAACTTCGTGGCCGATGAGCAGGCCCGAAGCCATCGCATAGACGTGGTCGGACTCGATCCGGTTTTCAAGAAAACGCGTGCGCAACTGAAAAAGGGCACGGGTCAGGGCCATCCCTTCGGCAGCTAGTTCTAACCCCTCGACAAACGCTTCCGGCTCGTAGGAGCGGGCCGTAATCTGTGTTGCGATTAACGAATCGTTCGCCAACCAGTCAAACAATTCACCGGTCATGTACGTTTGCAGGCCAAGGATCACGCCGTCTGCTGTTTCCACCCATTTGCTGTGGGTCCCGGGCAGGCACAGAAACTTCGCATCGGGATGCAATTGAACGATACCCAAGGCCTGGACTTCTTCGCCGCGCATGACCTCGGGCGTTTTTGTTTCAGGAGTACTGGACACCCCGCCGACCAGCCAGGTGTGTGGGCGCTCCCCGATACGGATGGCTTGCTTTGCGATTGCAGATGCGTCCGCTGGAACCGGTACGTACGGCACCTCTTGCCAGCCGGTTCGCGAACTCGCCATACCCGAGATGATCGCGGGGGTATCCCCATCGGCACCAAGGCAATCAACCAGCGTTGCGAAGACACTGGCGAAACCTGTATCAATCGATTTGAGCAGGCCCATGTCGGATTGGTGTCGCGCGACAACCTTGCCTTGATCATCAACCAGCCAGCCTCGAAGATTGGTTGTCCCCCAGTCTGCCAGCACCTTCATGGGAGCCCTTTCAACCATGCATGAAACAGGTCACGATCCGGGCGTCCCCAGCACAAAGGACATTATCAGTCATCGCTGATATGTCTGCAAGATCGCATCATCCGAACGAAGAGCACAAAGAAATAAGCACGACCATCTGGGCCGTGCTCAAAAGGGCGATCAAATAGGTCATCAACGATCAGAACTGCGAGCGGACGTTGACGCTGCGGCCAACGCGACGCTTACGGTTGATCATCTTGCGTCCAGCGGAGGACTTCATGCGGGCGCGGAAGCCGAACTTGCGACGGCGCTTGACCAGGGAACGACGCTTGGGATAGTGAGTGGACATCGTTAAATCTCTGCGTGGTTGAGGGCGTTATCAGCATGGCAGGGATACGTCCTGTATCCCACCAGGGTTGTCGCGGATCACTTCACATCCACGATCATTTGCCGGTAGGCGGCATTTCCCTTGGCGTCGATGACACGGATTGCAATCACGTGCCCGCCCGGGGAAAGGTCGGAGATTGTAACCCCCCAAGGCTCGCTTGTCGAGTCGTAAATCAGGTCATCCGGCAGGGAGGCCTGATATAGCTCAGCCCCATCGATTGAGTAGGAAACCGACTTAATCGGCGAAAATTCGTCCTCGGCAGTGGCTGAGAGCTTGATTTGGCCGTTACCGAGCACCTCGGCCTTGAGATCCTTCAGGGCCGGATCGGTGTTATCGATCAGGATCGGCTCGGAGACCCGGCCCCCGGTCTTCGCAGACGTCAGGGGATTATCCAATTTATCATCGGCCGTGACGCGGAGGGTGTACCAGCCGTCGGGCACATGCTGGGTCTGCCAGTCGTACTTGGGCTGAGTCAGATCCTTGGCCAAGGGCAGGTAGCGGTCGGCCTTGCCCGGCTTGTACTCGAGGCTGTAAACCAAGCGATCACTGTTGGCATCATTGGCCTGCCAGGCAACCTGGAGTTTCGGGTCTGGATCGACGCCCGGCGCCGGAACAGCCGCGGGCTTCGCAGTCAGCTTGGCGACCGTCGGCGGCGTGTTAGGCACCACGTACGCGAGGTCGGCCTGGTCAACGACCGGCGTCGTCTCGCCGTCGCCCTTCAGCGTTAGGCGGTACTGCAGGTATCGAGCCGGAGGCACATCGATCTTGATCTCGCGCGGCTGCAGCGGATTGGCGTCGGCGTCATGCGTGATCGCAGCGGCCTCGGACCACTTGGACCACGCTGCCTGTTCCGGGTCGCCGACATTGCCGGACCGTAACTCGACCACAACCGTAGTATTGGCCGGGATATCGGCGGTGAGTTTGAACGTGCCGAAAATAGAAACCTGCCCGGCATCAAGGACCTTGCTCGTGTAGCCACCTTCCTTGGCGACGGCCAGTTCCATGCGCATCAGCGCGCCGGGGTTGGCAGCGCCCAGCAACAGCCCCTTGTCGGTCTGCGTGGCACAGGTGACCTGGCTCGAGTCAAGGTCAGCCAGCACCGTTGTTTCACTCAGTGACGGATCAACGGAGAAGACCTGGCCTTCGTTGCCTGTAGCAACAATAAGCTTATCTTCGTGCGGGACGATCGCGAGGATCATTGCTGACTCGCGGAAGACCTCGGCAACAAAGCCATCAGACGCAATGCGGTAGATCGCATTGCCTTTCTTGCTGGTCGGGGGAGCGGCAGGCTTGGCTCGAGACGGGCGATTGGGTTTCGCACCAGCGTTGGGATCCGGCGCCTTGTCTGCAGTGGCATCAAGTTGCCCAGACTCACGAGCCGCTTCGAGGCGCTCTTTCAATGCTTCACGCAGTTCGTCGTACTGCTCCTTGGTCGGCGTGGGCTTGCCAGCAGGCTCATCATTGGCTTGCTCACCCTCGCCTTGCTCGCCTGCAGGTTTCTCAAGAGCACCCTCCACCGCATCACCCACGCCGGGCACCGCGGGCTTGGGAGCGTCCGGATCGGCAAGCGGCTTGGGCTCGGGCTTGTCCAGTTCGATCGGCTCAACGTCCGGGCGACCCTCTTCTACCTTGCCCGGCTGCTCCAGGCGTCCCGGCTTGGCTTGCTCCGCCGCAGCAGTACCCGCGTAGATCGTGCCATCGGGCATCGCTACGAGTGTGGCCACCTCAGCCTCGGGCGCGTCGTACACGACAAACGGGTTGCCCTCGCGATCGATGCGGTAGACGAGACCATCGGTATCCGTACCTGCATAAATATTCCCCTGATGATCTGTCGCAAGGGAAAGAATATTTTTCTGTTGCGTCTCGAAAACCAACTCGGGTTCCTCGATGGCATCTTCAGTCACGCGGTAGACCCGTCCCTGAGGACCTGTCGCGATAATGATTTCATCCGACCCCGCAACCTTGTCATCGATCCAAGCCAAGTCCCAGATGTACGTGACATCTGGCAGCTTGATCTCCGCTTTGACTTTCCCCTGATCTAACAGCAGTACCCGGGCGTTTTCTGAGGAACTGACCCCAACGAAGATGTCACTACCAACGGCGGTCAATGCAAAAACCTGCTCGCCTTCGTACTTCGCGACCTCGTCAATCTTTCCGTCACGCAGCAGGAGCAGCCTGGCCTCTGGACCAGCCGCGATATAAATGCCATCGTCGGTCTTCACCACGTCATGAATGACTGTCACGTCTTCTGGCAGGCCTTCGAGTTCGGTCGTATCAGATGACAACTTGATATCGCCGAGGTTCGTCACGACCGTGCCGTAGGCGTCTCCGTCAGCAAAGTCAGCTTCGGTGGTCTGCGTAAACTTGCCGGGCGTGACCGCGTGAGCCGTAGCAGCAATAGCCAAGGCGCTGGCGGCGGCAAGCAGGGTGCGGGTGATGGTGCGTGCTTGATTGATTCGTGTCTGCATAGTCTTGTTCTTCTGAAAGGTTGGGCGGCAATGCCGTTCGATACTGGCAATCGTTACCGCGTCCCTCGCTCACGTTTAATCTTCAATTGAAGTTGCGCACCGCCAACGATGATGCGGTCCATTTCCTTTTCCGTCACGCTCATCTGCTGATAGATCAGCGATTTTGGATTGTTGTTACCCAGGACAACTGCCTTACTCGCTGGAAGGCTGTCCAGGCCCTGCCCGTCCAACGCCAGGCCGATTTGTTTGGTCTGCAAAAGCGCGTAGAGCGTCGTGGGCTCAGGCTTGAGCACTTCCTTTAACCCACGAGCAAAGTCGTCCACCGAATCGATCTGGTTCAGGTAAGGCTTCGTTACGAGCAGCATTTGCGTGTAGTTTGCCGCGTCTGCGATGAGTAGTTGCACATCACCGTCCGGGGCGTCCTCCGGGACCTTGATTTCAAAGCTTTCTTTGACAATCTTTTTGTACATGTCCAGCAACTCGACCGTGACAGTGACCGTCTCGCCGGGCGCGGCCGTTGTCTTACTCAATTGAGCAGACATGATTTGATAGGCATCAAAGCCGTAGTCGATATCAACGGTCGCCTCGAGGCTTTCGAGCGTGACCTCCTCGAACGGGTTCTGCGTCAGCATCCCGACGAGTTGAGCAATCTCCATCGCCGCGACTTGGCCGCCGGCACCAATCGCTGCCGACTGCATGTCGATCTCGTGTCCACTGGAAAACTTGGCTTTCGCTGAGTAGTGGACGGTATTGCGCATCGGCGCGTCCTGAACAGCGACGGCTGACTGTGCCACAACCGCCGCGGCAATCTGCGGGCCCATCGCCGGGTGGTTGAGGACCTCGTAGTTGTATTCATACTTGGGCTGGCCTTCGATATTGACCTGCACCTTGACGGGCGCCGTCGAGAATGGCTTGCCATCGACACCCGCCACGGCGGCCTGTTCATCCTGAACCAAGGCCCCCTTGAGATCCAGCGCGCCGGTGCGCTTGTAGCTGATCGTGTTCAGCGAGACGATGAAGTGGACATAGCCCGTCGCCATCGGCATTGCGGTCGCGCCGACACCATCCATCGCGTGGCCAAAGCCCAGCACCGTGCCATCGGGGAGCACGTCCGTCACCGTTCCCGCGCCGGAGAGGTCCGCATCGCCCCAGGCAAATGGCACGACCAACGCCGAGCCTGGCTCGAGTTCAACATTGTCAACATCAAAACCCTTCGGCGGCTTGCCACCCATCGCACTTGCGTCAACTGCAAAGGGCTGGATCCCATATGGCGTCATCGTCGGCCCGAGCGCATCGGCAATCCCTTTGCTGCCCACCGCCATCGGCACCATCATCCGCATTGTGTCGCCTGCCGCATCGCGGTTCGGCGGAGACAACAACTGCTTGGCATCGACCTGTCGAGCCTGCTTCGGCGTGATCGTCTCGTACATCTCACGCACCACCCCCAAGCGAGCCTGAGTCAGTTCGGGCAGATCCAGAGTCTTGCTGGTCTCGTGCAACCGTGACATCAGCGCAAGGCCCGCCCCGGGTGCGGCCTTCAGGCTCAAGCTCGGCCGATTCTCCATCGTCGCGCGTTCGCCGACCTTCCGCATGTACTCGATCGGCTGGACCCCGATCACACACTCGTTCGTATTCGCATAGCCAAATGCAAATGCACCGATCAACTTGCCACCCTTGCCCAGGACCTGCTCTTCGCCTTCTTCCCACAGATAGACGGGCGAGCCAGACATCCCTTGGACCGGGCCGGTGTTGATCATCTTTTCATCGGTGCAGCGGGCCCAGATCACCGCCCGATTAGGGGTCTCGTTCGCATTGATCGTCACCACTTCAAGGGCAAACGGCTCGATCTTCGTACCGTGAAACACGGTCATCCCGTAGCCCTTCATCCCGACTTTGACCTCATCGACGGTAAAAATCGGCTGAGCTTGCTTGGGCGGTGCGGCATTCGAGGGCATGGCAAACCCAAACGCACAGATCAGCATCAGAACGAGGGGCAGTTTAAGTCGTTCAGGCATGGAATCAGCTCTCAAAAGCGTGCAACTTTGTGGCAAAAATCGTTGACATTGGTTTCGTCGCAAACGATACTTTAGCTATATCAAACGCTGCTGCCGAAGCGGCGGTAAGGCACGTGCCCTTGCCTCCGCCCCGGCACCGGCGACGGGCCAAGCATAAGCGATCGCTCCGGCGAACGCGCTTGGCATATTCGTACGTCGTTCCCATCACGCCGGTTCCCAATATGATCGAACAAGCTGCCGATATCCTCGGCTATACCTTCAAAGACGAAGCCATCCTCAAAGAAGCGCTGACACACGCCTCCTGTGCCGATGCACGCGTCAATTCCAACGAACGCATGGAGTTCCTGGGCGACGCCATCCTCGGCTTTGTCGTCTGCGAATACCTTTACCAGAACTTCCCGGAACTGCTGGAAGGCGACCTGACCAAGATCAAGTCGGCCGTGGTCTCCCGAAGGATCTGCGCCAAGATCAGCAAATCGATCGAACTCGAAAAGATGCTCAACCTCGGCAAGGGGATGTCCGGCCGGCCCGCGTTGCCCAACTCTGTCGCCGCAGCTGTTTTTGAGTCCATCATTGCCGGGATTTATCTGGACGGCGGCTTCCGCTCGGCGAAGGCCTTTGTGACACGCATGGTCAAGCCGTACATCCACGAGGCCGCAGAATCTGCCCACCAGCAGAACTTCAAGAGCGTGCTGCAGCAGATTGCCCAGCGGCACCTGCCGACCAACCCGCAGTACCTGCTTGTCGATGAGAAGGGGCCGGACCACGCCAAGGCCTTTGAGGTCGCCGTTCAGATCGATGGGCAGTCTTTCCCCTCCGCCTGGGCGAATTCGAAGAAGCAGGCCGAGCAGCAGGCGGCCCTCAACGCCCTGTGTGAACTGGGTATTACCGAGGCCTGCAGCGAGACCCATAAGGTCAGCATGATCGCCGAAGAAGAGATCGAGCGACGCGTGCTGGAAGGTTGGGATAGCATGCAGGCTCGGACGTAAGTAACCCCCACCCCAGACGTCAAAATTACTATGCAAAAGCCATTTCTTTCTGTCCTGTCGTTCGTTCTGATCGCACTGCTGCTGCACACCTATGCTCTCGCCGATGACGACGCCCATGGCGGTGACAATGCACCGCAAACCAACGAAGAGGCGTTCCAGCCCGGCGAGGCGGTCAAGGCCGCACGCACGACCGAGGTCTATTCCGAAAAAGGCCTCACGGTCGATCCTGTCGCAATCGACATCGCACCCAACGGTGACATTTACGTCGCCGAGGGATCTCGCGCGGGCGGCTCCGTCATCGACAACCGCAACAGCGGGCTCCGCAAGTCCAACGGGGTCATCAACGACCTGCAGAAGACCTCCGTCGAGGACCGCCTGAAGCAGATCAAGATGCTCACCGAAGGGGGCTTCTATCCGCCGGATACCTTCACAAAATCCAGCGACCGCGTCCGCCTGGTGCGGGATACAGATGGGGATGGCAAGGCCGACGCGTCCAGCATCTTCGCTGACAATTTCAACGACCCGCTCGACGGCATCGCCTCGGGGGTGCTCTTCCACGAGGGCAAGGTCTACCTCACCAACATCCCGCACGTCTGGCTGCTGCAGGATAAGGACGGCGACGGCGACGCAGACAAAACCACCGAAGGCGAGCGTGAATCCCTCTCCTACGGCTGGGGCATCCGCTGGGCGTTCTACGGCCACGACATGCACGGGCTCATCAAGGGACCGGACGGCCGCATCTACTTCTCCATCGGCGACCGCGGCTACAACGTCACCTCAAAAGAAGGCAAGCAGTTCTACGGCCCAGACCGCGGCGCGGTCTTCCGTATGTGGCCCGACGGCTCAGAGCTCGAACTCTACTTCGAGGGCCTGCGCAACCCGCAGGAACTCGCCTTCGACAACTATGGCAACCTCTTCACCGGCGACAACAACTCCGACTCAGGCGACAAGGCCCGCTTCATCTATCTGCCCGAGGG
>JBMZAP010000052.1:0-21637 GCA_049611445.1 Phycisphaeraceae bacterium
GCCGCGTCCACCGCAGCCGTGATCCCGTCGACCCAGTCCTGTACCTCGCCGCGCGTTTCGAGTAGTTCATACGCCACCGTGCCGTCGGGCTGGTAGACGAAGACGGCCGGCAGTGCGCCCCCGTCCCAGTTCTCACTCAGGGCCGCGGCAACAAGGTCCTTTGCGTCCGAGCCGGCCTCGGCAATATAGGCGTTGTCCCAGGCGTCCTGCTTGGTCAGGAAGGCGGCGGCTTCTTTGAGGGACTCGTCTCCCTCGTCGAAGCTCAATGACATCAGCACGACCCCGTCGCCACGTTCTTTGATCGCCTTGTGAAGATGCGGAAACATGGCCACGCACGAGCCGCACCACGTCGCCCAGCAATCGATGACAAGAACCTTGCCCTGTGCGGATGCCTGCCGACGCAAGGCCTTGAGCGTGTCTGCATTGACGACAGGGATTTCTCGTTCGATTGGCTTTGAATCCGGCCCGCCCAAGGGCTCTTTCAAGTCTCCCGCAGAGGTGATCGGCGTGCCCGGTATTTCGCTCTCACTGATCAGTTCGGGCCCGGCTGGTGCGCTGGCCTGCTCGTCACAACCGGGCAGCAGCACGGCGGTATTCAGGAGCAGAACAAGGGTAACGAAGTGCTTTGGCATGGTCATTCCGGAGTTTGGCCGAGGGCTCAGGTGCGATGCTACACTGTCTGCATGATAGAGCTGAAGGTGAACGGCGAAGAGAAAAAAACAGACTCGGCAACCGTCGAGGAGCTGTTAACAGAACTAGGCCTGGCCGGTCAGGCGGTCGCGGTCGAGGTCAATCAGAGCGTCGTGCCCAAAAAACAGCACGGCGAATCGCTGCTGAATGACGGCGACACGGTCGAACTCGTCACCCTCGTCGGCGGAGGATGAGCGATGGCCGATCAGCTCGATAACGCCGGCGTTCACACGATGGTCGGGCTTGGCCCAAAATCGACCCAATGGCTCAGTGAGGTCGGGATTACCGCCGCGAGTCAGGTCCGTCAGCTCGGCGCGGTAGAGTGCTATCTCCGTGTGATCGGGGCCGGTCAGACCAGCCCGAACCTCAACCTCCTATGGGCGCTGCAAGGCGCAATCGAAGACATGCACTGGACACTGATCGATCCAAGGCAACGTCAACAACTCAAGGCCGAGCTCGAACAGAGGCTCGCGCAAGAACAACTCTCAACCAAAGCATGACTACCACACTGACTAACGAACTGGACAGCACCCTCAACGTCGGCGGCCGAACCCTCGCGTCGCGGCTGATCGTCGGCACCGGCAAGTACCAGACCTATGAACTGATGCAGCAGAGCCTCGATGCTTCGGGCGCCGACGTGATCACCGTCGCCGTCCGGCGTGAGCGCCTCGTCAACGAGCAGGGCGAGTCGCTGCTGGACTACATCGACACCGACCGCTATACGATCCTGCCCAATACGGCAGGCTGCTTCACCGCGGAAGACGCGGTACGCGTCGCCAGACTCGGCCGGGAACTGCTTGACCAGATCGACAACCCCGGCAAGGACTGGGTCAAGCTTGAAGTCCTCAACGATAAGAAAACCCTGCTGCCCGATCCCGTCGGCACGCTTGAAGCAACTGCGGAACTGGTCAAGGACGGCTTCAAGGTCCTGTGTTACACCAGCGACGACCCGGTGATGGCGAGCAAGATCAAGGAGGCCGGTGCCGCGAGCGTGATGCCCGCGGGCTCACCGATCGGCAGCGGTCAGGGCGTGCTTAACCAGAACAACATCCGCATCATCCTTGAACTGCTCAAGGAAGGCGATGCCGACTACCCGGTGATCGTTGATGCGGGCGTCGGCGCGGCGAGCGATGTCTCAGTTGCCATGGAACTCGGTGCTGACGGCGTTCTGCTCAACACTGCCATCGCCCATGCCTCCGACCCGGTTCGCATGGCCCATGCCATGAACCACGCCTGCAAGGCCGGCCGACTCAGCTACCTCGCTGGACGCATCCCCAAGAAGCTCTACGCGACCGCCAGCAGCCCATGGGATGGCGTGATCAGCTACATCCCTGGCGAGTAGCGCGGAGTAAAACCCATTATGCGTGTTCATATCGCCGCTCAAGCTGCGAATCTCTTTCATTGCTGGGGATTTTTCCCGTTTTTTCCTCGCCTCGAACACCCATTGAAGTTAAGCTAGCGAAGCTGAATCACATGGAGTCGCTTTTGTTGAGCCATCGCCCAATCTGGATGTTGATCGTGACGCTTCTGATGGGGTCAACACTTTCCACATCTGCCGCGCTCACACCGGTTGATACAGAAGACGAAGCCGCACTGGAAGCCTCGGCCTCCCTCGCGTTCTATGAGTACCTCCAGGCGATCGAAGAGGGCGAACTCGCTCAAGCCTATGAGATGGTGCTCGACCCGGTCGATATGGCCGCTCAGGATGATGTGCTCAATCGGCTCTCCACGTTTATCAAGGCCCGGCAGAAAAACCCCGTCAGCAATGAGGCCATGATTGTCCGCTCGGCCGGCGATTGGGCACTGGTGGTTTATCAGTACGACACCACGATCGCGGGCAAGGCCGCTCGCGTCATTACCACCGCCTGGATGCTGCAGTGGGAAGGCTTCTGGCGCCAATTCATCGTCGCCCCTGAAGACGAGCAGTTCTGGGACACCTACCGCTCAGACTACGAGTTGCTGCAGAACTGGTTCGATGAGCACGCCGAAGACATCGGCTCGGCGTAAGCAGTCAGCCACGTGTATTGTCGAAATTGTCTCTACGATTTACGGGGATTGGAAGATGGCCGTTGCCCGGAGTGTGGCACCGCGTTTTCGCCGGGTGATCAAAAAACCTATCGCTTAAAAGCAAAAATCGCGTCGCCTGTAAGGCCCGTTGTGTCGCTCTTTGCGGCATTGTTGTGCCTGATCTTGTTTTTCCTCAATGATCCCTTTGCCATTCGAGATGGCAACCATCTGATGCTGGTTGTCAATGCATTGCCTTATTACCTCTTGACGCCAATGCTGATTGTTTATTGTTGCGCTGTACGTGGGACATGGATGGTCGTCAGGATCCTTGCTGTCTGCACGCTTGTCATCTTTCTCATGTCACCTCAGACTTGGAAGTACAGCGAAGCATTGCTATCCGTGCTGCAGTCAGGCATTCAAAGCTGAGCATCATTGGGGCATAGGCTGGACAGAAAATCGCCCTCCCGGAAGCCCACTCTAGATTCCGGGCACTTTTCCCATAGCATTCGTTTGAAATTTTGCATTCTCTTTTGAAATCGAGTCATTGTTGTATATCATGACGGTAGTCTTTTTGATTTATCTGCTGTTCAGCCATTTCATTTCAAGAGATTTCCGATGGTCCGCACTTCTCCTCATTATCGCGCGTTTACATTGATCGAGTTGCTTGTGGTGATCTCGATCATCGCACTGCTCATTGCGATCCTGCTGCCGGCCTTGGGGTCCGCGCGTGAATCATCACAGGACACGCAGTGCAAAAGTAATCTGCGCCAGCTTGGCATTTCGCAGTTCGCCTATGTGGCGGACACGAAGGGCGAGTTCACCAGTGCACGAAGATGGGTGGGGCCGCAGGGTCAGCCCGGCTATGGCGATCCGACCAATCTCGACACGGTGACCCGCGGCGATCTCTTTCCATACGTCAACGACTCGACCGAGATCTACCTCTGCCCAATCGCGATCGAGAAACTGGATACCTCGCCCTGGGCGAATCGACCGCTGGTACGAAACTACGTCCAGAACTGGAACGTTGGGCCGAACCCTCAGTACTCCTCGGAAATGTACGACAGCGACGACATCAAGAAGCCAAGTGATCTTGTGATCTTTACCGAAGAAAATACGTTCCGTATCTCCGGATTCAGCAACTACACGATGAATGATGGCTACCTGCTCGGTCGCTTCAGGCCAACGGACAGCAGGCCTGTTGATAGCTTTGGGTCGTTCCACAATGACAGTGGTGGACCCGAGACCGGCTACGCCTATTCAGTCTTTGCCGACGGCTCGGTCTCGCCTGTGGATTACCGCGGCGACCACACCGGACCATTTACATGGGTCAACCCCGAGACCGGCGTGACCGAAGCGATGAACCGTACCTCGATGTGGTGTCTGGACAAGGTGCCTAACGAGGATTGACGGTCTCGGTTCAGTCCGTCAGATATTCCCACACATCCCCCACGCCGATCTGCCCAACCGCCTCGTCCGCGCGTTCGTCGACCGGCTCAAACTTCTTGATCTCCGGCTGCTTCGCAAGTGTGATCTGGCTGTCTTCAGCGATCTGCTTCAGGCCCAGTGACCCGTCGCCCGTGACGGAAATGATCCATCTTCCGTCGGCCATCCGGCTGCGGTAGATTGCCTTGCCAAACGGGATCGTCGGGTCTTCCCAGTCCACCTCGACAAGTTCCGGGTCGATGACCACGGCCTGCTCTGAACGTGCTGCAGTGTGCTCATCAAAGACCCTTCGGATCAGCAGCCGGCCGTCCACCAACGCATAATCGACGAATAACTCGTCTTCCCAGGCATTGAAGGTGGTCGGGACGCGGACCAATTCGCCATCCCCCCGGCGGACGACAACGCAGACCGTGCCATCTTCGACAAGCAGTTCGGTCACCGGACGGGGGGTGATGGCCTGGTTGTATTGCTCGGCGAGCTGCTGGTAGTCGCTCTGGAGGCTGGTCAGGCGATCGCGGTAGATGTCCTGGGCAACCGTGGCCTTGGCCCACTGATAGCCCAGCAGGGAAGCGATGCCCAATGTGGCGAATGTCAGTGGTAAGAAAACCCATTTTCCCATCGTCATGCTTTCCGTTCGGGGGCGTGCCAGAAGGGGTGTTGGCAACCGGCCGGGCCGATGCTTGTGTATCATCGGCGTTTAAGCGGCCCGGGGATCAACGCTCCGGGACGCTTGAAGGATAGGCCTGCTTCATGCAACGATTCATTATCACGCTACTGACTCTGCTTCTATCCGCCCCCGTGGCGCTGGCAGAAGTCACGTTACCTTCCGTCTTCAGCGACCACATGGTGCTGCAGCGAGACAGGCAGGTGCGCATCTGGGGTAAGGCCGAGCCGGGGGAAAAGGTCACCGTCAATCTCTTTCAGAAACTGCCCAAGACCAATGAATTGTTCGCCGACTCCGTGGAAGCGGACAAGGGGGGGGGCTGGGAGCTCAAGCTGCCCAAACAGCCTGCTGGTGCGATTTGGCAGATCGAGATCGAAAGTTCAAAAAGCAAGAAGCGGATTGTGATCAAAGACGTCGTCTTCGGCGAGGTCTGGGTCGCTTCGGGTCAGTCGAACATGGGTTGGCGCGTGAATCAGTCCGCAAATGCCCAAGATGAGATCGCCAACAGTGCGAACAATCAGGTCCGTATGTGGACGGCCGCACTCACGGCCAAGGCCGAGCCCGCGTTTGATGTGCCCGGCAAGTGGGCGGTCGCCTCTGAAGAAACGACCGGCAACTTCTCTGCGGTGGCGTACTTCTTCGCCCGCAAGCTGCAGGAAGAGCTGGGTGTGCCGGTGGGTGTGCTGCATACGAGCTGGGGCGGCACACCCGTCGAAGCGTGGACGAGCCGGGAGAAGCTGGAACAGATCGATTGGGCAAAGCCAATCCTTCAACGCTATGACGCCGCGATGAAGGCCTACCCCAAAGCCAAGGCGGATTACGACAAGGCTTACAAGCGCTGGGTGCAGACCCGTAATGGGCCGGCCAATACCGGCTTAAAGGCCGGCTACGCCAAGCCAGACTTTGACGATGGCCCTTGGAAGACGATGAAGCTTCCACAGAACTGGGAGCTCGCCGGGCTCAAAGATATCGATGGCGTGGTCTGGTTCCGAAAGACCATCGAACTGCCCGAGGAACTGGTCGGCCAAAGACTCAGGCTCAGCCTTGGGCCGATCGACGACGGCGACACGACCTATATCAATGGCATCAAAGTCGGCCACACCGACGCTTATGAACGTGGCAACTGGATGGTTCCGCGTGTCTACAACGTGCCTACTAAATTGACAAAGGACGGCAAGCTGACCCTCGCCGTCCGCGTCGTTGACCTGACCGGCGAAGGTGGTCTCTGGGGTAAGCCCGAACAGCTCACGCTCAGTCGAGTCGACGGCCAGGGCGAGTCGCTCTCGCTGACGGGCGACTGGAAGTACCTGCTTGCTCACGAACTCAACGGCCAGAACCGCCCAACGCGTAAGCCCGTCACCCCGTTTGGCCCCGAACATCCGCACTCACCTGCAGGCCTGTTCAACGGCATGCTCAATCCGATTGTCCCCTATACCATTCAGGGTGCGATCTGGTACCAGGGGGAGTCCAACGCCTCGCGTGCGCAGCAGTACAGCAAGCTCTTCCCCGGCATGATCGATGACTGGCGCAAGCGCTGGGGGCAGGGCGACTTCCCCTTTCTCTTCGTACAGCTCGCCAACTATCGCAGCCCGACCGACAAAGTCGTTGATACCGACTGGGCCCACCTCAGGCACGTCCAGCTCCGAACGCTCCGAACCGGCGAGAACCTCGGCATGGCCGTGACCATCGATATCGGGGAAGCCAACGATATCCACCCCCGCAACAAACAGGATGTCGGGTTACGCCTGGCACGCTGGGCCCTCGCCGATACTTACGGCGACAAGGAGATCTTCCCGAGTGGCCCGCTCTACCAGAGTGCGACCGCAAAGATTGAGAATGGTAAAAAGGCCATGATCATCAGCTTCGTCCAATCGGCCCAGGGCCTTGCGGTTAAGGGCGACGGCCCACTGAATGGCTTCACGATCGCGGGCAAGGACGGCAAGTTCTTCGTCGCCAAAGCCGAGATCCTTGAACAGCAGGAAGGTCAGAAGGCGACCGTCAAGGTCTGGTCCGACAAGGTCAGAGATCCGTCAGCCGTGCGCTACGCATGGGAAGACAACCCGACCGAGGCCAACCTGGTTAACTCCGCGGGCCTGCCTGCGTCGCCTTTCCGGACCGACAGTTTCAAAGGCCCGACGGACGGACGGTTCTAAGCCAGTGATTGCATGAAACAGCCTTACTCCGCCGACGTCAGGTCTGACGGAGTATTCATGCGTTACCACTGGATTGCCACACTACTACTACTCGTCTTTGCTTCCTTGCCGATCTCTGCGGGCAAGCTCGAAACACTCGAAGCTGAGCACCCGCGGATCCTTGCCCATGCCGAGGACTTCGATCGCGTGGCCAAGCTCGTGAAGACCGACCCGCTGGCCAGGCGTTGGTACGCCCAACTCAAGGAAGAGGCCAGGCAGCTCATCGACGAACCGACCGCGGTGTACGAGCTGCGCGATGGCAGGCGCTTGCTGTATGTCAGTCGGGAGGTGCTCGACCGGGTTACGACGCTTGGCCTGCTGCACCGCATCGAGCCTGACAAAGCCTACCTCGACCGCATCTGGGCAGACATGCAGGCCGCGGCCAGCTTCGACCACTGGAACCCCTCACACTTCCTCGATGTCGCTGAGATGGGCTTTGCCTTCGCGCTGGCTTACGACTGGCTGTACGACGACTGGACGGAGGCCCAGCGCAAGACGCTCCGCGACGCGATGGTCCGCCACGCGATTAAGCCGGCTCTCAAGGCATACGACCAAAAGGTGTGGTGGACCCGTACTGCGATCAACTGGAACCAGGTCTGCAACGGCGGGCTGATCTGTGCCGCGCTGGCGGTCGGCGATCATGAATCTGAACTCGTTGAACAGATGCTCGAACGTTCCATCAACGCGTTGCCTAAGAGTATGAAACGCTACGCACCCGATGGCGGCTACGACGAGGGGCCCGGCTACTGGGCCTTCGGCACGATCTACAACGTCTTCGCCATTGCCGCGCTCGAATCGGCGCTGGGTAATGACTTTGGCCTGGCGGAGCAGCCGGGCTTCAATCTCACCGGCAACTTTCCAATCCACATGACCGGCCCGACCGGCAGGGTCTACAACTTCGGTGACGGCGGGGAAAAGAAGTACGCCTCGCCCGCCATGTTCTATCTGGCGAATCGCTTCGAGCAGCCTTACTACACCGACTTCGCCGCCGAGCGTACAAGAGCCTCCGCGTTCAGCCTGTTGTGGTACGACCCTACACACCTGCGACACCGCTTTGAGCCTCTGCCACTCGGCGCGGTCTTCGACTCGGCGGATGTGGCATCGATGCGCAGCAGTTGGGACGACGACGCCATGTTCGTTGCAGCCAAGGGCGGATGGATCGGCTTTGGCCACTCGCAGATGGACCTCGGCTCATTCATCCTTGAATCGCAGGGCGTCCGCTGGCTCGTAGACCTGGGCAAAGACGGCTACAACATTCCCGGCTACTTCGAGGCGGACAAGGGCGGCCGACGCTGGGACTTCTACGTCAACCGTGCCGAGGGGCATAACACGCTCGTCGTCGGCCCGAAGCTCAAGTTCGGTGACCAGCATTATGATGCCAGCATTCCGATTGCAATAGACACCGGTCAGATCAAACTCGACTTGTCTGATGCGTACCCCGGAACGGTTCAACGAAGCATTAAGGTCGGCGATACGAAAGTCATCCTCACCGATACGATCAAGCAGGACGAGCCCGCCGAGGTCTGGTCGTTCTTCCACACACGTGCGAAAGTCAACCTCGCAGAGGACGGCAGGTCCGCGGTCTTGAAGCAGGGCGGCAAGCAACTGCTTGTGAAGCTCGTTGCTCCCACCGATGCAGCCTTCCAGCACATGCCCGCCAAGCCATTGCCCGGCTCACCAGTTGTTGAGGGGCAGGCGGATCACGAAGGCATCTCCAAGCTCGCAATTCGGTTAAAGGGTGTTACCCGTCAGCGTGTCGAAGTGATCTTCGAGAACGTAAAGTGATGCGCTGATAGCATGCCGCGCATGGCGGAACGCGACTGGATCAAACAAGGCCCAAAGATCTTCGGCTACGAGCCCGGCTGGCTGTGGTGGGCGGCCGTGTTCGTCGTCGTCTGTGGCGGGGTGTACTGGGGGAGTATCCAGCTCGATCGGCAGCAGAAAAACAGGGCCTACCTGTACGAGCGTGCTTCTTACCACGCCAACGAGAAGGACCTTGACAGCGTATTGGTCCACGCAGTCATCCAAGCGGAGAGCAGCTGGGATTGGCAGGCCGAGTCGTCGGCGGGCGCCAAGGGCTTGATGCAGGTCATGCCGATCGCCCTGGAAGAGGTCAAACGTCTGGAAGGGATTGATAACGGCGATCTTTTTGACGTGGATTACAACCTGCACGTCGGCACCTTGTACCTGGCCTACCTGCTTGAGCGATTCGATGGCGATATCACCCTGGCCATCGCCGCCTATCACATGGGGCCGACCGCCGTGTCGAAAGGCCAGCGTCAATACCCGGACCTCTCCTCGCTCGACATGATCGAGAAGCATGGTGGGCCGCAGACCCGTGCGTATGTCAAAAAAGTGCTGGGACTGATCGAGCAGGCCGACTAGTCCTTGATCTTTGCGCCGATCCCGGAGATCAAGTCTTCATAAATCGGATCGGGCTCACGCGTCGCGTCGATCACCAGGTAGCGGTCCGGGTCTTGAGCGGCCTGATCCAGATATCCCTGTCTCACCCGGCGATGATACGCGTCGCCTTTGGATTCGATGCGGTCCTTGGAGGTGTCAAACTCCTTGCCACGCAAGAGGGGGTTCATGCGGGCCTGGGCGGTCTGCGCATCGACATCGAAGACGACCACTAGATTGGGCCAATACTGCCCGAGCGCAACACGTCCGACAGCAAGGATGTCGTCGATCGGCAAACCGCCGGCAGAGCCTTGATATGCAAGGGTCGAGGAGATAAACCGGTCGGCGATCACCAGTTCACCACGCTTGATCGCAGGCTCGACGCGTTGGGTGATGAGTTGTGCCCGACTGGCCATAAACAGCAGCATCTCACAATGCAGGTCCATGGGGTGAGACTTCTCGTGCTTGGCGTCGAGCAGCACCTTGCGGATCTCTTCGCCGATATGGGTTCCGCCCGGCTCGCGGACTTCACAGACGGTCAGGCCCGCGTCCTGGGCCGCCTCGATGAAGCGGTTGAGCTGGGTCGATTTACCGCTGCCGTCGGGCCCATCAAAAACGACGAACTTCCCGCGTAAACGGTCGGCGAGGGCAGGATCAATCATGGTGCTGGGCATGGTGGAAGAGCATACATCAATTGGCCAAGCCGATCGGAGGATGCTTGCCTACGATATGGTCATGTCAATCGCCGACGACCACTATCTTCAGCCTTACCATCAAGCCCATGACGACCATGGGTCGGACTTCAAGGTCACCCTCTGGGCAAACGAACGGTCGCAGCGACTGCGTTTTCGCGTGATGTCGCAGATGGTGTTCCTCCCGGGGAAGCGTGTCATGGATGCAGGCTGCAGCCGTGGTGACTTCGCGGCCTACCTGCTGCAGGAGGACCTCGCATACGAGTCGTTCGTGGGCATCGACGCGGTCGATCCGGTGATTGCGTTCGCCAATAGCCGCGGGCTGGAACGAGCTCGGTTTGTGACGGGCGATTTTGTTGCCGACCCTTCCTTCCTCTTTGTGGATGATCCGCAGGTGATTGCGATCTCGGGCACGCTCAATACGATGGATGATGACACGGCGATCGGCTTGCTCGAGCAGGCATGGGATGCAACAAGCGAGACGCTGGTCTTCAATTTCCTGTCCGATCGCGCCTCATCACAAGCCCCAAGCCAGACCAGCCCCGCGCGGCGGTTGCCGACACTGAAGCTGCTCGACTGGGCGATGCAGAAGACGGCATTGGTTCGTATGCGTCAAGACTATTTTCGATATGGTCACGATGCGACGATCGCAATGCGCAAGGCTTGAAGCAGATTTTGGCAGATATCGTTTATCGCATTAAAAATGCAAGGATTTCTGCTTGTCATGCCGATTTTTTTCTTGACGTATCAGAGCCTTTGGCTCACACTGTAGTGACTGATTGGGTGGGTCCAGAGTCGAGTAATCGGCTCGCCGCAATTTCTCCCGTACGCATTCGGCAAAGCGGGGCGGCAACGGAGCCTTTGACATGTCTGTTCGACAAGATCGATTTACATTCTTTGGTGTCCTGATAGCGGTTGTCATCGTTGTGGTTGGCTATCTGCAACTCAGCCGGCTCTATCCCGATCCTGTTTCGGGTCGTGATGACAGTGTGGCACAGAACGAACACCAAGAGCGCATTCAAGACCGCATTCAAGAGGCGAAGGAGGTACCGCCTGAAGAAGAGTCGCAGCCTTAGCGCTGCGACCGGGTGGGAGTAGGCGGAGCCTCGCCGTGGCCAATGCCTTGAAGGACGGCCGCGGCGAGGTGGCCGCCGAACCCGGCGGCTAGAACGGCGTGTGTGCCGGACCGGCTGCATGACTTCATTCCGGGAACGACTTCCAGGGGCGGACCAGCGGGTAACCGCATCGGTTCGGCGAGCCAGGGCATGGGTGGGCGCTTGCCGCTTCGCAGTGACATGGCTGCGACGACAAGCGAGGCGAGACCGGATGCGCCGAGGCTGTGTCCTATCGCGCCTTTGACCGCGTAGAGGTCGGGTGGATGTGTTGTTCCATCCGGGCTCGGCGTCGGGAGGAGGACGCCGAGCTCGGCGGGATCGTGCTCGCGTGTCCCCGGTGCGTGGGGGTGGATCACATCGATCGTCTTGTCGGCAGAGACCTGTTGCCACAGCCGGGCCAGGCTGGTCATGTTGCCCGGTGAGCGGATGATGTCGTGCGGCTCGCAAGCCGTCGCGGTATCGGTCAACTCGATCGCGTTGGGCGGCAGCGGCGTGTCGGCCTCGACACGTTTGAGCAGTACGGCAACGCCCATCTCGCTGAGCATGAATCCATGCCGACGCTCGTCGAGCGGGCGCTGCGTGTAGGCCTTGGTCGTCATCTCCCCCAGCACGCCAAGACGCTTGTAGCTGTAAACCAGCGCGGGGGTGATCGCGGCGTCGGCAGAGGCGACCATCGCATAGGGCGTGCTGTCGGGTTGTGCGTGCAGCAGGGCACGACGAGCGGCGTCCAGTGCGACCAGGCCTGACGAGCACGCCGCCACATGGTGACCCATCGCGTTCGTGTGCAGCCGACGCGACAGTTGATGCGACATGTGTGCATGCGGCCCCATGGCAAGGCATGCCGCGATGTCTTCGGTGATAGGCCGGCCAAGGCCCAGGTGCTGGGAGACATGGGCAATCGCGCCCTTGCTTGTCCCCAGCCACAGCGGCAGGCCCTCAAGTGGCAGATTGGCCATGCCCGCTGCTTCACGAACAGCACGCTCGGCCAGTTCAACAGCCGGGTCGGCGTGGCCGTGCTGAACCGAGGCGACGCATCCCAACGCTCTGGCCAGGTCAACCGGCGCGGTATCGTCGGGTAATTCGCCAGCCCGATCGCTCAGTGTTCGCCCCTGCAGCAGCGAAGAAAACGTTGCCCAGGCCCCCAGACCCAACGGCGAGACAAGGCCCCAGCCCGCGAGGATGACGCGCGTGGGTTGCTCGGAGTGGCTTGCTTGGGGCGGTGTGGGTTTGCTCATGGCAGCAGGGGGGCCGATGATAACGACCTTGACGCGGCGGGTCGCCCGCCTGTCTTGAGTTTCGCCTCTACGGATCGATTGCTCATGTCCATCCAACCCCGACTGATCCAGACCGAAGGCTACGCGGTGCTCAGCGGCATCGAAATGCTGATCAAGGCCGGGCTTGAGTCGGGCACGCATCTGCTGGTTGGCTCTCAGCTTGATGGCCCCATGCGTTATGCCGAGCTGCTTGACGAGCATACGGCACTGTTGAGCGATAAGGGCGTGCACACACTGATCCAGCCGGACGCGCGACAGGCGATCGCCGCCATGATGAGCAGTTGTCTCAACGGGGAACACGTACTGGGCGTCTTTGATGCGCTGGGGGTTGTTGATGCGGCGGGATCGATTCTGACCCGGCAACGCCCGCTCGGCGAAGATCGCGAGGCGGGATCCATTCTGCTGTGCTTTGGCGACTGCGACACGTCAGTGGGCGAAGCTGCGATCGCGCTGCTTCGGCGGACCGGTTGGCTGGTGATGGAGCCGAGCCTGCAGGACGAGGTGTTGTCCTTTGCCAAGTCGGGGATCGAGCTGAGCAAGGTCTCGGGTCAGCGTGTTGCCCTGGCCTTGTCCGGTAGCCTGCTCTACGGCGCGGCGACCGCGGCTTGCTCGGCCAACCGCTACCCGGCAAATGAGAAGAAGGAGCAGCAGAGCGAGCGAGCGGTTGATAACACCAATCCCCTGGCGACCGCGCTGAACGAAGCCCGCACCCGATTGGTCAACACGATTGCCAACCCGTCGGGCAAGGATGAAGAGATCCCGCTGGCGCTGATCGCGATTGGTCGCAGTTTTGGCTGGGCGCGACAGGCGATGGCCGAATTGGGCTTGGCGGGGCGATTGCCGATCCTGCGTCTGGGTTTGATGACGCCGCTGGATGACAGCTTGATCAAACGGCACTGCGAAACTTGTCAGCAGGTTCTTGTTCTAGACCCTACTGGCCTTGGCATGGCGGAAGCGGTGCAGGCACGAGTCAGCGCCTTGCAGACCGATGCGCCGGCTAATGACGAGCCCGGACAGGCACCCCGGCGTGTCGAACCCGTGTTGCTGGGGCCAAGCGACGGGCCCGGCGGTGTGATTCGTGCGCTCCGCCCCTGGCTGGAATCACACCCGACGTTGCCCAGCGAGATCGTGCGTGCGGGGCTTGCACGTTATGCCGATGCGTCGTCTGTAGACGATGCCTTTTCACCTTTGTCTCCGCGCAGCGATTCGCCGCCGCCGGGAAGCTCACTGGTCGATGTGTCAGTCGTCGTTGGCCGACTGCGTCGTGATCTGGGCGATGCGCCACACATGCTTGAGCAGCACCGTACCGGGCCGATCAACCTCTCTGTGTTTGGCGAACTCGATGACTCCGCGTCGATCCTGCTCTCGCGTTGGCAGCCGCTGGAGGGTGGCTTGAACTGTGACGGCCGGCTGGCGGGCGCCGCCTCGGCCGGCGCGATGCGCGGTGAAGAAACCGATCGCTCTGTCGTACTGATGACCAGTCGGCGTTTTTTCTCCCTCGGCGTTTCCGCGATTGCAGACAGTGTGCGCGAGGGGCGTAACGCGGTCTATGTCATCCACACCGAGGACCCGACCGAGGCGATCGGCCCAAGGCGCCGGTTTAAGCGTCGCAAGCGCGTCAACGCGCTGGACATGCAGTCCGTCATCGCAGGCATCAACGCCGGCCGACGCGAGCCAACCCCCAGCGTCACCACCATCGACCCTTCCGACCGCCCTCGGATGCGGCGTCTGCTTGAGCGACTGGTCCTGAGTGAAGGGGTACACGTCGTCATCGCCCGCAGACGTCGTGGGCCGCGCTACTACCGCAAAGCCAGTGAGGTCCACCGCAAGCAATCGGCCCGCCGAGGCTATGTTGCCAAGCAGGGCTGCCTCGTCCACTGCCCCGAAGCAGGGCTGCTCTCGGCTCGTCGACGGATCGAGTTGGGCATTCTTGGCGTTGAACCGATTGCCGGACCGCCCGACCCGTGGACGGTCAGTGTCTCCTGGTCCTGGCACGATGAAACCGTGATGCATGCGCTGGCCGAGCCCGCTGTCGGCCTGGCGATTCTTGAACGCAGCAAGCCCGAGCGGTCGCGCGTCGTGCCACAGGACCTCGACGATCTGCCCGACCCGCCTCGCCCGATGCACGCAACCGCCGACGCGTGGCGAGCGACACTCGCTGGGATCACCGGCACGGCCTTCGGCCTCACCCTCCAACTTATCCTCGAAGCTGGCGCATCGATGGGCTATCTGGTCCGCTCCTCGGTCGCCGACGAGCCGACCGATGGCCCGGAGCCGCGACGCGCCGACATCCTCTTTACCAGGCACGAACCGGCCAATGCGCCGCATGTCCCCGCCGCGCCCGGCCGCGCATCTTCACCGATGCTGACCGCGGTACCGACCCCCGGGCAATGCGATCTGTTCCTCGGCGCCGAACTCACCGAAGCGGTTCGGCTGATACTGGCCAATGATTCTCCGCATGGAACAACGCACACCCACGCGCTCGTGGACACCGTGATCATCCCGACGATTGCCTCGCTTTCAACCGGGCAGGCCGAGGACCCCGCTGAATTGTTGAGTCGTATTGATGATCCGGCTGATGGGCCGCAGCCACCACTGACACAGGTCCTGCCGATCGCGCGTCTTGCAGAGTGGCTCTGGGGCCACCAGCGTTATGCGGCATGGGTGTACCTGGGCTACCTCATTCAACGCGGGCTCATCCCTTTGACCATCCAATCCGTTGAAGCCGCCGGACAGCGCGTGTTGGGTATGACCGACCCGCGCTCCAGCGAGGCGATCCGCGTCGGCCGAAAGCTTGCGATCGATCCCGCCTATGCGCAGCGCGCTTTGCAGGAAGACACGACCGACATCAATACCCAGGTGCGCACACTTGCGGACGATCTCGCGCAGATGGCAGGCAGTCAACGAGGCGCATCACTGGCCGGTTCATTCCAGGCGATCATCCAGCCTTTAATTGATCGGTGCACGCATCTGCCGGATGACCTGCGTCAGCGCGTGATCACCACCACACAGCGATGCGTCTTCTGGGCAGGCGTCAAGAAAGGGCCTGCTTATTGTCAGCGATACGCCGATGCGCTTTCGCACATCCTCGATATCGATCTGCCCGATCACGACCACAAGCTCACTCGTGCAACCATCGAAGGCCTGGACCGCGCGATGCTGATCCCCGACGAGGTCTACCTCGCCGCACTGCTCACCGCGCCCCAGCGTTACCGACGCGACCGCAACCGCCTGAATATCTCGCTGGAGCAGGGCGACAAGATCAGCTACGTCCACCTGCTACGCCCGGAGTTTGATCTCTTCAAACGGCGTATCGGCTTTACCGTCACCCTCGGCGAGCGTGCGATGAAGACACTCGCCCGGCTGCATGTGCTCCGCCGTATCCGTCCCGGCTGGTACCGCACCCAGCGCGACTTCCGTGACCTGTACCTGCAGACCCTCATCGATCTGCCCTCCGCGATGAGCGAGTCCGTCTATCGCCACGCGGTCGATATCGCTCGGGTCACCACGGGTATCGTCGGCCGAGGCGATGTCCGCCGAGACTCCGTCCAGACCGCCCGGCGGAAACTGGAGAAACTCATTGCCGGCAGTGACGAAACATAAGTCCATCGTTTCAATCCTGATAACGAAAGCACACTACCCTTGAAAAAGATGAACGCCGCAAAACCGCAGCACAAACATGCAGGTCGCGCCTGGCTCGGCGTATTAATCCCGTTGTCGCTCATCGCGATCGCGGCGGGGGTGTACTGGCTGATTTACGAAGCCGAAAAGCAGCCCGAACTCCCACCGCCTGCGCCCAAAACACTGACCGTCGGCAAGGACTACTACCTCATGGTCCGTACGATCGAGCTCTATCCCAAACGTCCCGGTGGCGAGACAGCATGGGATCGTATCGATGGCAGTGGCCCTGATATCCAGTTCAACCTGACCTGGCAGGGCAACATCGTTTTTGAAAGCCAACAGAAAAGTGACACACTCATCGGTGCATGGGACATGCTGTCTGTTGATGTCAAAAAGGCCGTGCTGGAGGGCAAGGTCGATCTGGCCGGCTCGATCGATGCGGCGATCATCCACGTCGAAGAAGACACCGAGGTGACGATCGAGGTCTGGGACAGCGATGTCGCCGGCAGCGACGCCGCAGGTGCCGCCATCATGAAGCTCAAGGACTTCAAGCCCGGCGACAACACGTTTAACTTCGATCCGACCGACAAGAGTGCCATCAAGCGCATCGTCGTCCGCGTGATCGAAAAATCGTTACCGATCGCCGAACTCGTTGAAGAAGCCACTGCGCCATGAATCGGATGTATACATGATTGCCTTGCCCCCTCTCCCTCTCAGGGAGAGGGTTGGGGTGAGGGTGGGGCGTTGAATAATGCGCTGCTTGCGATAAGTATCTTGTCGCTACGACACCCCACCCTCATCCCCCGCCTTCTCCCTGAGAGGGAGAAGGAGCCCAAGCCATGGCTGAACACAACCTTAAAACAACCCTGGCCATCCGCCTGCTGCTCGCCGCCGCCTCGGTCCTGCTCGGGCTGGGGCTCGTCGCGCCGTGCATGACGATCCAGCCGAGCATGGGTGAGCCCTGGGACAGTTGGCTCCGCCTGCTCGACCCCAGCGAACTTGAGCCGACCACCTATTCGATCCTCGGCGGCATCATGGAACTGATCCGGACCAACAGCCTCGGCCTCGGGCTGCTGCTCATGGCATTCTCTGTCGTCTTCCCGGCCTTCAAGTTGGCCACGCTCTGGTGGGCCGTCAGCGTCAACAAGCTCGGCACAGCTGGCGGGGCAGCGCTTTGGATCACCCACCACGCGGGCAAGTTCTCCATGCTCGACGTCATGGTCGTGGCGGTCTTGATCGTCGCGATCAAAGGCCTGCCCGGCGACACCGACATCGCCATCGGCTGGGGGCTCTACGCCTTCGCGGGGGCCGTCTTACTCAGCATCGTGGCTTCACTGCAGCTCAAGGGGTTAGAGCGTCAGCCAACAAAGCCTCAGACTGCTGTGGGTGCGTCCTAAACCCCCGCGCGGTAACCTATTAGGCGAAAACGAGTCCACCCCGGACGCGATAACAGCCTCATGGCAGCCCAAGACCTCGCCACACAAAACGCCAGCTCCTCGCCAGCCTCGGCCAAGACCCCAGCCCCCGATGCGCTCGTTGAGGCGCTGTACCGGCCGATGCGGACCGCCCAAGCCGTGGACCGCATCGAGCAGGAGCTCTGCGCCGCCGGTGAAGCCTTCTTCCAGATCGCTGGCCTGGGGCACGAAGCCGCTGCCGCGCTCAACCTGTTTCTGAAACAGGAAGACTGGTTGCACCCGCACTACCGCGATAAGGCCCTGATGATCGCGCGTGGCATTGAGCCCAAGGCCTGGTTCGATTCGGTCCTGACCAACGCCGACAGCTATTCCGCCGGCCGGCAGATGTGCTGCTTCATGGCCAGCAAGGAACTGAACCTGCCCAGCACGGTGATCCCCGTCGGCAACAACGCGTTGCAGGCCGTGGGGATCGCGATGCAAGTCAAGGACGACCCTGCCAAGCCGATCGTCATCTGCGGGCTGGGCGATGGCACGACGCAGCAGGGCGAGGTCATGGAGGCCATGGCCGAGGCCGCGCGTTCCAACCTGCCCGTACTCTTCTGGATCGAAGACAACGAGGTCGCGATTTCGACCGATACCAAGGGCCAGACGTTCTACAACTTCCCCGGCGCCAGTGACAAGCCGTTCTGGGGCTTGGAAATCCACCGCTTTGATGGTCGCGATGTGCTTCCTGAGCTGGATCGCATCGGTGAACTGGTCCATACGGTTCGTGAATCACGTGGGCCCGGCATCGGCGTGATGCGTGTGGACCGCCTGTGCAGCCACTCCAATGCCGACGACCAACGCATTTACCGCACCTCGGAAATGATCACGGAGCTGGATGAGAAAAGTAACCCCGTGGTCAACCTGCGCAAGTCGCTCATCGCGGCAGGCGTCGATGAGGCCAAGCTCGATGCGGTGGATCAGGCCGTCGAAACCGAGTGCCGCGAAGCGGTCGAAGCCGCACGGCGCGTCGGCGACCCTGAGCCCTGCCTGACTTCGAGCCGAGCACTGCTGCCCGAGATCGCGCCCGGTGCGGATGAATACCTCGGGGATGAGGCGATCAGTGGCGACGACGCGATCACCATGATCGACGCGATGCGGCGTGTCCTCCGATCCAAGCTCGCCGAGGACGACCGCGTCACACTCCTGGGGCAGGATATCGAGGACCCCAAGGGCGACGTCTTTGGCGTGACCAAGGGCCTGTCCACCGACTTCGCCGGCCGGGTCGTCAATGCACCGCTGGCCGAGTCCACCATCATCGGCACGAGTATTGGTCGCGCGATTGCGGGCGGCCGACCGATCGGCTTCATCCAGTTCGCCGACTTCCTGCCCACCGGCATCGGCCAGCTCATGAACGAGCTCGGCTCGATCCACTGGCGCACCAACGGCCAGTTCGAGTGCCCGGTCATCCTCATGATCACCTGCGGTGCCTACCGCCCGGGGCTGGGACCGTTCCACTCGCAAACCCTCGAGTCCACGCTCGCCCATATCCCCGGCGTCGACGTGATGATGCCGAGCAGTGCCTCCGACGCCGCGGCCATGCTCAACGCCGCGTTCAAGTCCAACCGCCCAACGGTGTTCCTCTACCCGAAGGTCTGCCTGAACGACCGCGCACCGTGGAAGGTGACCTCGCCGGACGTTGAGAAGCACCTGACGCCCGTCGGCACCGCACGGACCCTGCGCGAAGGCAGCGACCTCACACTCGTGACCTGGGGCAGCACCGTCACCGCGGGTATGGGCGTCGCAGAGATGCTGGCGACCAAGGACGTCGGCGTTGAGTTGATCGACCTGCGTTGTATCTCGCCCTGGGACAGGGACAAGATCACCGCGTCCGTCAAGAAGACCGGAAAACTGCTGGTCGTACACGAAGACAACCTGACCGCGGGCTTCGGTGCCGAGGTCGTCGCAGGCGTCGTTGAAGAACTCGGCCAGGGTGTCGTGGCCAAGCGTGTCACGCGTGCCGACAGCTGGGTGCCCTGCAACTACACGAACCAGTTGGATGTGCTGCCGAGCTACCGTAAGACGCTCACCACCGCGTGCGAGATGCTCGGGCTGGACATCGATTGGCCGGCCCCCGTTATCGCGACGGATGATGATGACAGCATCGAAGTCGTCGAAGCGCAGGGCTCATCACCCGCCGACCAGGAAGTCATGGTCAGCGTCTGGAACGTCAAGGTCGGCGACGAGGTTACGACCGGTCAGATCATCGCGGACATGGAAGCGGACAAGGCGACGTTCGAGTTTGCCTCACCCTGTGACGGCGTTGTTGCGGAGATCCTGATCGAGACCGATGAAAAAGTCCCGGTCGGCACGCCGGTCATCAAAATCAAGACCGCATCCAGCGACGGCGGGGCGAAGGTCGTCAAGCGACAGACCCGCGAAGACCTCGGCCACCCGGTCATCACGACGCCCGACAGTACCCCGAGCAGCACATTCGCCCCGGTCGCGGCCGAGCAGGTCCGTGTCTACCTCTCGCCGATCCACATCGCCGAGGGTGAAGACCGCCTGACCAATGAGGTGCTCGAGCAGCGTTTCCCCGACTACACCGCTGAGGACATCGTCCAGCGGACTGGTATCGAGTCGCGTCCGATCCTGTCGCGCAATCAGAGCGCGCTATCGATCGGCGTTGAGGCCGCCCGCGCCGCGCTGGCTGCCGAGGGACTGACACTCGACGACCTGACAGGCATCGTCTGCCACACGACCACGCCGCCGCTGAACACACCGTCCATGGCCTGCATGATCCTGCGTGAACTCGACCCCGAGGCCAAGCACGAACTCATGGTCTACGACGTCAATGCCGCCTGCTCCGGCTGGCTCTACGCGCTCGACACCGCGTACCACACGATCCTCACCCAGCCACACAAGGCCGTGCTCGTCATCACGACCGAGGCCCTCTCGCGCGTCGTTGACCCCAAGGACTTCGGCACCGCGATCCTCTTCGGCGACGCCGCCACCGCGACCATCGTCCGCGGCTGCACCAACGGGCAGGATATGGCCAACCGCTCGGGCTCCTCGATGGTGCTCAAGCGTCCGGTCCTCTCCGGCAAGGCCGACAAGGGCGACATCCTCACCGTCGCCTTCCAGGGCCAGGGTCACATCCACATGGACGGCAAGAGCGTCTACACCGAGGCCGTCCGCGCGATGACCAAGATGGTCAAGCAGGCCTTCGAGGAATCGGGCCTCCCGCTCGACACCGTCGACTGGCTCGTCCCGCACCAGGCCAACCGCCGCATCTTCGAGTCCGTGCAGAAGCGTTTGAAAGTCCCGGACGAGAAGGTGATTGATCTGATTGCCGAGCACGGCAACACGTCGTCGTCCTCGATCCCGCTGTCGATCGCCAAGAGCGCCCACAAGTTCAACGCCGGCGACACCATCGGCCTGTGCGCCTTCGGCGGCGGCTTCACCTTCGGTGCCGCGGTCATGGAAGTGGAGTAAACCGCCGCCATGCATGTTTCCTTCATTGGTATGTCCGGCGTCGGCAAGTCCTACTGGGCCAAGCAACTCGCTCAGGCAGGCTGGCTGCACCTGGACTGCGACGCGATGATCGCCGACCGGCTTGGCGAGATTATCGAGGTCGGCCAAGACGAAGACCCCGTACACGCGGTCGGTCGCTGGATGGGCATGCCATGGGAAGACGGCTACGAAGCAAACGAGGCCCGCTACCTCGAACTCGAAACGACCGCGACCAGCCGGGCCCTTGACCAGCTCCGTGAGCACGACGGCCAATCGGTTGTCATCGACACCACCGGCAGCGTGATCTACACCGGCAGCGAAACGCTGACCCACCTTAAGCAGAAGACGCGCACCGTGTACTTTGAGGTGCCCGACGATGTCCGCCAGCAGATGGTCGAGCTGTACCTGAGCGAGCCCAAGCCGGTCCTCTGGCAGAGCGGGTATCGGCCTAAGGCGGGTGAATCGCAGGGCGATGCGTTGGCCCGATGTTATGCCGAGCTGCTCGCGGATCGAGCGGAGCGCTACCGTGCGTTGGCCGACGTGGTGATCGACTACCACGCGGTGCGTGAGCCCGGGTTTGGCGTCGACGACCTGTTGAAGATGATCCGGTAGCCGCCGCGTAACACGCG
>JBMZAP010000053.1:0-21101 GCA_049611445.1 Phycisphaeraceae bacterium
GCAGATGGTTTTGAGCTCTCATTGACGCTCAACAGCGATGACACCTGGTCCGTCACCTCGACCGGGTTACTCACAGACATCAATGCGAGCGGCAATCTGGGCTTCACTGCTTTGACCTATGCCGACCTCGCCTCCAGCCTTTATGTTTCGACAATCCTTCAGTCCGATGGGGTCCTGCAAGATGTGCAATACGACCAGGTCACGCTTCAGACCGTGCCCGAGCCAACCTCGTTGGCACTGCTTGCACTGGGCGGTTTGTTCATGTCGCGCCGTCGTCGTGGCTAAGCGACAGGCCCGATGAAGGCGGGCCAGCACAGATTTTCTCCTTCAATGGTGCCCCCTCCCGAGAGGGGGGTGGCACCTTTTTAACCCGGGCCGAAGTCGGCCCATGGATGCGTGTATTTGGCGGCGGTCCATATCCCCCCCCCCTCGTGGGCCGTCGCTTACGCATCCGTTCTACCAAGCCACCCCATTAAGGAAGATCCGATGCGCAAAGCATTTACCCTGATCGAACTGCTCGTCGTCATCAGCATCATCGCGTTGCTGATCGCCATCCTGCTGCCGGCACTCGGCAAGGCAAGGGAAACTGCTCAGAAAACGCAGTGCCTGGTGAATCTCAAGCAGTTGGCCACTGCGAGTAACGCTTTTGCCGTGGACAATAAAGGGCAGTTACCCCCGGGCGGGGACAACGGCCTGCAAATTGGTCTCTACGCGGTATATCACACCGGCGGTCTGTGGAATGGTACGCCACAGGAAGCGCGCTTCGGCAACTATCGACGGATGGGCGTGCTGATGAGTGAAGGTTATTCGTCTGCGCCAGAGATCCTCTATTGCCCGGCGTTGTCCGAGAAGCATGAATGGTTGCGCGTAGGCGGGGTCAGGCCAGATAAACCCAAACACGCGGGATGGTTCGAGGAAGGTGCGATGCCGGCCGGGACCGTATCCAACAACTCCAGCTACTTCTATCGTGAAACCTACAACGGCACTGGCTATACGCCAGGTGTGGTCCCCCCTTTAAATCAACTCAAGAATACCTTGAACCTGGATCGTGATCCCTCGGACTTGGTCATGCTGGCGGATGTCTTTGCAGACCCCACCCGCGGCATCAACGACCACCACGGCGACGGGTATAACTTTGTCAACCTCGACTCGAGCGGCGAGTACTACCTCGACCCTTCACAAGAGATTGAAGCACTCGGTGGCGGCAACGCGTTCCACGGACTCGGCAATAACTCAAACGCTCCACGTCTGATCGAGCGAGCATTTGAGTCGTTCCGATATGGTGAGTTAGTCGGCCAGGATTGCGCTCGACCTTGATGACGGTACGTTTCATGCGGTCAGGGCAACGCGCAAAACGGTGAGTTGCATCAGGGCATCGTGGTCTACTCACAGGACGACAAAGGGGTATTGCCCGCCTTCTGTCCTCCTGCGACCGCTTTGCCACAGCCACGCACAACTGCGCCACCACAACGGCGAGCCCGCCTATCGGCTCCAGGCGCGCGAGGAGCATCTTTGCAGGATGCGAATCACCAGGCCATCAGTATTATTTTTTTCAAGAGAGGAATTGCTTGTGATAGCTGTACTAAAGAATTGTTTGTCGGATAAAACGAATACTCCAAAAACCCGACGCTTGCTGGCCTCGAGTTTGGCGTTGTTTTCTGCAAGTTTCTTTTCAGCCGCCGCCCTGGCGCAAGACACGAACCGCCCCAACATCATCATGCTTATGGCGGATGACATGGGCTGGGGAGATATGGATTTCGCCATCCGCCTGGGTGAGACGCCCGAGGGGGATGATGTGATGTACAGCGGTACGAACCGCTGGGACACGCCCAACCTTGCGGCCATGGCGCAGAACGGCTTAACGTTCAGCCGGATGTACAGCCAGGCGGCGGTGTGCAGCCCGACGCGGGCGAGTGTGATGACGGGACGTGCCCCGCAGCGGACCGGCATTCCAAACGCCAACAAAGGAAAGATGGAAAACCGGGAAGTGACCGTCGCTGAGTACGCCCAGGCGCTTGGCTATACCACAGGGCACTTCGGCAAGTGGCACCTGGGTGTTTTTACAAGGGACATCAACGATGCGAACCGTGGTGGAAGTGACAATGCACACAGCATCTACTCCACACCACTGAATAATGGGTTTAACGTTCAGTATTCGACCGAATCGAAAGTCTCGACCTATGACCCCGGTACGAGCGGCCTGACAGACGCGACGAGGTACTGGACAGGGCCGGGCGAGTTTGTACCACTGGATTCGCCGGACCTTGAAGGTGACGATTCGGCGATCATCGCGCGCGAGACAAATGCGTTTATGCAACAAGCGGTGCAGGACAACGAGCCGTTCCTCGCGGTCAGTTGGTTCCACACCCCGCATAAACCGCTCAACACGCCGGGCAACGAGGATGTGGACAATCTCAAGGCCTACCGTTTCGCGATGGAGGACTTGGACGCGGCAGTCGGCGAGATCCGTGCAAAGGTGCAGGAGCTTGGGATCGCAGACAACACGATCCTGATGTTCACCTCGGACAATGGTCCAGAGAACGGCCAGGACTACACCAACGACCCGTTGCGCGAACGAAAACGTTCGATGTATGAAGGCGGTGTGAGGGTGCCAGGGATCATCGAATGGCAAGGCGAGATCACGCCGGGCGTGACCCATACGCCGATGGTCACGACGGATTACCTGCCCACGCTGATGGATGTCTGGGGGATTGAATCGGTAGACAGCCGCCCGATGGATGGGCACAGCATGGCCGAGGTGATCTTTGAGGATCGCGATGCGGTGCGCGAGCAGACCATCCTTTTCAAGGGCGCCAACACGCATCGATCGGCGATCGGTGTTGACGGTCGGTACAAGCTGATCTCAACGGACGATGGTGGGAGCTGGTCACTTTATGACCTCGTCACGGACTACGACGAGAACGATGCGATCGCGACGAGCGCCAATATCAATGGCAAGGACGCGGCGACGCAGCAGATCTACAACACCCTGCTGACGGACTACAACAACTGGGCACAGTCGGTGAATCAGAGTTTGAGTAACGGGATCACCGGTGACTACGAAACACGGATCGACTCGTCGAACGGCGTCACCCTGTCAACCGAGCCACCCGCCGACTTGGGGAGCGGAGAGGTCCGAAACAACACACCGACCTTGTACCTTGAACGGCAGCACGCGACCCTGCGCGAGACGCTGACGCTCGACTCCGACGGCACGGTCGGCACGTACAACCGAACCGGCGAAGCCAGTCTTGTGGCCGGCACGGTCGTGAACAGCTACCTCATCCACTTCGATCCCAATTCAGATGACACCGAGGTGACTTTTCAGATCACCTTTGAAGATGCAATCGTGGGCGTGATTGCCGAAACGGGGCTGCTCGAAGCCAGCGATTCATTGAGCTTTGCCGACCCCGAGTTCGAGGCGGATGCGTTTCGTGGGCTTGACTCAGGCGACGGATGGACCATTACTGGAGACGGCCACACGATTCAGTTTTCCATCAGCGACTCGCTCGCTCAGATGGATCAGGTCCGGATCCTCACCCGTTCATCCTTGAACGTTACAGATGTCCCCGAACCCTCCAGCTTGAGTATCCTCACACTCGGCGGCTTGTTGATGTTGCGTCGCTGAGTGACGCGACGGGAACAGCGTCTTGCATTGCGAGAAGCGAGGCGTTGGCTACGGTAAAGCGGCAGGTTTGTTTAACTACGGCCTCGGGTGGAACCGGGTCACCACATCCTTGAGGCGGGAGCGGTCGACGTGGGTGTAGACCTGCGTCGTATTGATGGACGAGTGGCCCAGGAGCTCCTGGACGACGCGGAGGTCGGCACCGCCGGCAAGCATCTGGGTCGCGAAGCTGTGCCGGAGGGTGTGGGGGTGGACGTCCTTGAGGCCGGCCCGCTTGGCGTGGCGCTTAACGACCTGCCAGACGACGACGCGAGTAATGGGCTGGCCGGTGCGGGAGAGGAAGATGCGTTCGCCGGAGATCCCGGGCTTTTCGAGGTCCGGGCGGAGCTCGTCGAGGTAGCGTTGCACGGCTCGGAGGGCGGGTCGGCCGATGGGAACCAGGCGTTCCTTGTTGCCCTTGCCGAGGATGCGGCAGACACCCAGCTCGAAGTGGATCGCGGTGGTGTCCATGTCGGCCAGTTCGGAGGCGCGCAGGCCGCCGGCGTAGAGCAGTTCGAGCAAGGCGACATCGCGGAGGTACAGCGCGTCGCTGGGCTGCGGGGCGCTGAGTAGCTGCTGGACCTGCTCGTCGGCAATGACCGTGGGGAGCTTGGACCAGGTCTCGGGCTGTTCGAGCCACTCGGCGGGGTTTTCCTCGAGCACGCCGGAGGTATGCATGAACCGGCAGAACACGCGGATGGTCGCGACATGCCGGGCGATGGTGGACAGCTCCAGGCCGCGATGGTCGCGGAGGTGCTTGAGGTGGTCGGTGATGATCTCGTGGGTGAGTTCTTCCCAGGTGGCCAAGCCGAGTTGGGCGAGTTCGACCCAGAGGTCTCGGATGTCACCGGCGTAGGCGGCAAGGGTCGCGGGGGCGAAGCCACACTCGATCTTGCAGTAGGTGAGGAAGTCTCGGACGGGTGCCTCGAAGCGGGAGGGCTTGCGGGCTTTGGTTGGTTTGGGCTTGCTAGGCGACGGCCTGTTGGTCGTCGGCGTCGCGGCGGCTCGCAGCGGGCGTGCCTGGCCGGCTGGGGAGGCTAAGCGGGAGGTGGGGGGTTGGTGCCGAGGTGCCGGGTTGAAGCTGGGTCTTTGAGTCATCTGTTTGGGCCTGGCGTTCCCACTTGATGGCGTGGTAGGTCTGGCAGGTGAAGTGCCTGCCGCCCAGGCAGAAATCGAACGCCTGAGCGAGGGTCTGTTTGGTCATCCGGCAACTGCATCGGCCGTCGCCTTGGTCGACGAACGGACACGGGCCATGCTGGTGCATTGCGTCCTTGGCCATTGCCGGGGGCCTCCCTGCCCTGACCGTAGGTATCGGCGTGTACTGGATTAAGGGGTCAAAATTAGGTGAGGGGATCGGGGTTCAATCTGGTCACGCGCCTTGCCAAGCAGACGCGGTCAGATACAATGTCGCGTTCCGATTCCGTCGGCGACGTAGCTCAGTTGGTAGAGCAGGGGATTCATAAGCCCCGGGTCACAGGTTCGAGTCCTGTCGTCGCCATGATCCCCGCCTCGACGCCAGTCGCAGGCGGGTTTTTTAATGGGTGTATTGGATGTACGGGTTGTAGTGCCGCCGATTCGCGGGATCATGCTCCGTGGGCCGGTTTGGCGGGGATCACAGGGGTCGATTGTGTCGATGATGGACTGTTGACGCGGTTTTCTGCCGGTCAGCGCTCTTTGAGTGAAAGCCCCACGATGCGCATCGTTATTGACATCATGATTGGCCTGATGGTTGTCGCTGCGATTAGTGGTGGGCTTTATCTCTATCACACAAGCGCCCAGAGCGAGCAACAAATCGATGCGGTCCGTGATGCGCTTGCCCAGCTGGAAAAACAGGCGGCGTATCACACGGCCGTGCAATCGGCGATGGCAGACCAGGACGTGATGCTTGTGCATATCGACAAGCGTTGGTTCGGCGAGGATGTGCCTGTGAATGTGCTGCTTGAGGGTGATCGCCCATGGATCGACCTCGCGCCGCCGGGCGATCTGGGTGTGCATCCGCCCGATCCGGTGGTCTATAGCGAGAGCCAGGCAAGCTTCTGGTACAACCCGACGACAGGCACGTTCCGGGCACGGGTCGCGCCTGCTGCGAGCGAGGCCACAACGCTGGCGCTTTACAATGAGGTCAATGACAGTTCGTTGAACGTTTTCGATGTGATCCCCGACACCAGCAGAACTCCTGTCGCTCACACGGCGGAGAAGACGCCTGCACGCCAGTACGCCTCAATGGCAAACAAAACCTGGTCCGAAGCCACGGCTGAGAAGGAAGAACTGGCGACCGATCTGCTTACGGCAGAGCCCAAAGTCGATCCGGATGAGCAGGCGGTACACGTCGTTGAGCCATTTGGCCATGACTTTGACCAGCCTGCGGATGATTCTCGGAGGCTGATCGATGCTGAAAAAGGGTCTTCAGAGGCCGAAGAGGCCGACTCCAAGAATTCGACACGGCCAACCCTGCAAAATCTTGCCGGGAATCAGCGATCCGATTAAGCGATTCAACAAACTATGCCGATAGATGTGTAGAAGGCAGTTTTCCGGTTGGGGGGATCAGTTATAGATCTACGAGGTCCAGATGTCTCAACCTGCTTCCAATCCAAATGAATCTCAAGCCGCTCCGCTCGTCAGCACGTTAGCGAGCGATCCGGACATGGTCGAACTGGTCGAATTCTTCCTGGAAGAGATTGACGACCGTATCGACGTGATCCAGGCTGCATCGCAAGCTGACGACATGGTTGGCCTACGAACTGTCGCCCACCAACTCAAGGGTGCTGCTGGCGGATATGGCTTTGATCCGATCTCGCAGACAGCTGGTGAACTTGAGCATCTGATCGACGCCAACGAGGCCGCGCAGGTGACCGAAGAGATCCAGCAGCGGGTCGACGAGTTGATTGGTCTGTGCAAACGGGCCTCCATCTGAGCGTTGAATCTTCCATATCTTTCAGGGGCGGTACAATCTCCCGCTTATGCCGGAGATTTATACCCATACATTTGAAAATGGTCTGAAGCTCGTTGCCGAGCCCATGGTCGGCGTGCGCTCATTGGCGATGTCCTTGCTGACGCCGGCCGGGGTTGCGCGTCAGCCTGAGGCCCAGCAAGGCGTTGCCCCACTCTTGGCCGAGCTCTTGGGCCGAGGTGCAAACGGGCAGAGCTCGCGCGATTTCAATGAGGCCTTGGACACGCTGGGCGTGCACCGATCGATGAGTGCGGGCAACCGGCACCTTCGGCTGAGCGCGACACTTGTGGGTGAGAACCTTCACGCCGCCCTGCCGCTGCTGCTTAGCCAGGCGTTGGCCCCCAACCTCGACGAGAACGAGTTGGAGCCATCGCGCGACCTGTGCCTGCAGGAGATCGCGGCGTTGGAAGACGACCCGCAAAGACGGGCGATGATCGCGCTTCGGCAGCATCACTTCCCTGAGCCGCTTGGTCGGCCCAGTGACGGCATCGCCGAGCACATCCAGTCGTTGAAGCTTGAAGATGTGAAGCAGTACTGGGAAAGCGGAGTTGTACCCGGGGGATCGATTCTCTCGTTCGCGGGGCAGTTCGATTGGGACAAGCTGCGCGATACGGTTGGTGAACTGACCCATGACTGGTCGGGTTCTGCGGAGGATGTTGAACCGACGGCAGACGGCAAGCGAGGCTACACACATATTGATGCGCAGACCGAGCAGGTGCATGTTGGCTTGGCCTATGACGCCCCGCCGGACACGGACGAGCAATCGATGCTGCAGCGTGCGGCAGTGTCGGTGTTGTCGGGCGGGATGAGCAGCCGACTGTTTACGGAGGTGCGCGAGAAGCGCGGGTTGTGCTACTCGGTCTATGCCAGCTACGCGGGCATGCGCGACCGTGGCGCCGTGCTGGGGTATGCCGGCACGACGACACCCCGCGCTCAAGAGACGCTGGACGTCTTTGTGGGCGAGTTGCGTCGTATCGCGGAAGGTGTGGAAGCAGACGAGTTACAGCGATCGCTTGTTGGTATGAAAGCGAAGCTGGTCATGCAGGGAGAGTCCAGCGGGGCGCGAGCCGGGGCGATCGCCGCGGACCTGTATGTGCATGGCCGACCGCGGACGCTGGCTGAGCTGGCCGACCGCGTGGACAGCGTCACGCTGGAGGATGTGAATCGTTTTGTCGCCGAGAATCTGGTCAAGGACATCACGGCCGTAACGATCGGCCCGGAGCGATTAAACTTTCCGGAATAATCGACCGCGTTTCTGAACTCTATCTGTCATGCGCATCTTGATCACAGCGGGTCCCACACGGGAACCCATCGACGATGTTCGCTTCATCTCGAACCGCTCCAGCGGGCAGATGGGGTTTGCCTTAGCCGAGGCTGCTTGTTCTGCCGGGCATGAGGTCACGCTGTTGCTTGGCCCGGTGCTGTTGCCACCGAGTGTCGCGGATCGGGTCGAGGTGGTCCGCTTCAACACGACCGCTGATCTCGAAGCGTTGTTGGCGGAGCACTTTCCCAAGTGTGATGTCTTGATCAAGGCTGCTGCGGTCGCTGACTACCGCCCCGCCAATTTGATCAGGGGCAAGACGCCGCGCGGGGAGGGGTTGAAGATCGAACTTGAGCCGACACCCGATCTCGTTGCCGGCTGCGCGAAGGTCAAGCGTGACGACCAGACGATTATTGCGTTTGCTTTGGAAGACCCCGCTGTGCTGGAGACGCGCGCGGTTGAAAAAATGCAGCGCAAGAAGGTAGACGCGATTCTCGCGAACCCCCTGCAGACGATGGATGCGCGTGATATCGAGCCGATCCTGTTCTACGCCGACGGCCGACGCGATGCGCCGGGACGGATGGCGAAGACCGAGTTGGCGGGTTGGCTGATCGAGCAGATCTCGGCGTTCTCCAATCAGCTCAATTAAACACGGCCCACATCACGACCCAGCCCATATACGTGCCGACAAAAGTCGATGCGGGGATCAGTGCGAGTGCCCAGCCATCGAAGCGTTTGCGCGCCCATGGCAAAAGGAAGAACGCGACGAGCATGCAGAGTGCTGAACCGAGGATGCAGAAAATTAATGCGATCAGAAAAAGCAGGCCCATGGTCACCCCCCCTCCTGTAAGGCAACTTTCTGTTTCGCCTCACGCAGTGCGCAAAGCGCGTTGTTGCAGTGCGGGACATCGGGCTCGGCCTGGAGGCTGTCGCGCAAGGCTTTGTCGGCTTTCATGCCCAGGAGCGCTGAGATCGCCCGCCGGTTCGTGCTGATCGCCGCGTAGGCCTTGCGCGCCAGCCCTGCCATGCCCGGCTTGGCCAGCCGCATCGCCAGCGGACGATAGTGGGCCAGCGCGTAGAAGCACATCACCCACGCCTTGTCGTCGCGGTAGACCTTGCCCTTATCGTCGATCACGATGAGTTCTTCGGGCCGCCCCTTATCGTCGGTGACGTACTGCAGGTCAGGGTACTGCGTCTGCTGCTTGCTTGACCCCTGCGGGATGAATCGCATCGCGACTAGTTTGGGCTGCTTGTCCAGCCACTGTCGGCAGCGGACGCAGAAGCCGCAGGTCGGGTCATAGAGGACGGTGAGATGTTTGACGGTTTGCATGGTGTCCACCTTTCGTAAGTCAGTGGGTCGAAACGTCTGGGAAACCCGCGCCACGCGGTCAGGCATGGCGCGGGGTGAATGCCGTCATTTCAGGCAGACGGCAGTACCGGAAGCTCTTCATCCGGCTCGATGGGCGGCGGCGCGGTCTCGTAGATCGCGTTCTTCCGCATGCGGTTAAACACATAGATGTTGAAGAAGTGCATGGCACCGAGGACCAGCAGGACGACGCCGAGCTTATAGCTGAGCAGTTCAAACACATCGCCAATGGTGAACAGGTCGGTATCACTGTGCAATGCAAGCGTGACCCAGCCGAGGTTGATCAGGTAGAACCCGACCACGAGCAGGTGATTAACCGAGTCGGCGAGCTTCTCGTCGCCATGGAACGCGGTGACGAGGAAGACCCTGCCGTGGTGGTGCAGTGTCTTGGCGACCCACACGGTCAGCACGATACTCAGCAAGAGATAGATCGCGTAGGCATAGACCTGGTAGGTTTCTGAGCTGGTGGTTGCGGCGAGTAGAAGGGCTTGCATGGTTGGCCTCCTTTCGGCCAATTAATGCGACGCTGACGCAGCATCACAGGGTGGTAATCGGAAGAAGTCTTCCGGGACTGGGCTACTTGCCCAGTAGTTTTCGCAGTTTCGATCCCATCTTCAGGAAGCGGATCAGCATGGGCCTGGGCAGCAGGCGGACCTGGCTGTACCAGCCATTCATGGACTCGACCAGCCCGAGGAGGTCTTCAAGCCGATCGTGTGTGTGCTTTTCTTTCTCGCCGGCGTCGGCGGCCTCGATCACGCACTCGCGGAGCAAGGTGAGTGTCGGGTCGAGCTCGCGTTTCTTCCGTTCGTCGAGGACCGCGACGAACATCTCCCACACATCCGTCTGTGTCGAGAAGTGCTCTTTGCGTTCGCCCAGCATGGGGACCGCCTGGACGATCCCCCAGCCCTGGAGCTCGCGAAGACTCGTACTGACGTTGGATCGGGCGACGCTCAGCGTCTCGGCGATGTCGTCGGCGTTCAGCGGCTTGGGAGCGATGTACAGCAGTGCGTGGATCTGAGCGACCGTGCGGTTGATGCCCCATCGGCTGCCCATCTCGCCCCAGTGGAGCACGAATTTTTGTTGGACGTCGGTGAGCTGCATGGCGGGCCTTTCTCTGGTTTGGGCCTCTAGAACCTGTATCGGCTTTTTATTTCTGTCTAAACAGAAAATACAGGAAATTATAGCTCTGGTCAAGCTTTTTCAGGCCCAATCGACGATTTTTCTCAGATTTTGTGGTCCCCGACCGGTTTATTCGTCGTCGACAGCAAATTCGCGGAGGTCTTTACTGGTCGTGTAGCGGATGCCGTTGTCGGTGACGATCTCTTCGGTCGATGCGATCAGCTCTTTGCGTTTGAAGACCAGGGTTTCGCCGATGCGCTGGTCGAATTCGATGGTGACGAATTCGTCATCCAGTTCGTTGATGACGGTCGCGAGGTGGCGGAGGTTCTTGATCTTTGTGCCGTTGATTTTCGAGAGCACGCTGAGGTGGCTGCGGTCGTAGCTCTTGGCGATGCGGTGGTCGAACATCGGGCTGGCGACGACGATGATCTCTTCGCCTTCAAACGCGGGTTGACTTGAGGCGCGGCTGGCCAGTGGGTTTCCCAGGAAGTTGAAAACCTGGATGTACTGCGGCGGCAGTGCTCCGACGAGTTCAGTGGTTGCCTGCGTGAAGACCAGCGGCCCAACAATGAAGTACCGCGGGTGGTCGTTGTGCTTGGCGAGCGAAGGTAATAGCGCAGGTGGATCCGTCTTGGCCTTGACATTAATGGTCATGGCTTTGCCATCGCGGATCACCGTCAGCGGGACGTTGCCTTCTTTGTCGGCAACTTGATGAACGAAGTAGGTAAAGGCCCCACGCAGGTCGTCTCGGATCTTGCAGTTGCCGATGTTGTCGATGTCGTGTTCGCCGATGTGGGTGATGATGTCCCATTTCTGAAGCGGCAGGTCGCTGTTCTCAAGGACACGGGAGACAAGCATGCCGGTGGTCTCATCATCGAGCTTGAGCATCTCGCGGAGGGCGTCGTTTTCGAGGGTCTGCATCGCGCCCAGTCCAAGCGCGGGTCGGCCGTCGTACGTGCCGTCCTCTGCATCCTTGAGGAAGTCTTTGACCTCTTTGACGGGGATGAGGTAGCCGATGTTGTCGGCCTGACTCATGCCGGAGAAGACGATACCGACGACTTTGTCATCGATGATGGCCGGGCCGCCGGAGTTGCCGGGATTCAGTGCGGCATCGACCTGGATGCGCAGGCCAAGGAAGCCATGCTTGTAGTTGGCGACTTCGATGCGGGAGACGATGCCCTTGGTGACAGAGAGGTCCTCGCCGCCGACGGGGTAGCCGTAGGCACTGACGTCGCCGCGGATCGCGGGAAGTTCATCGTCCAATGCGAGTGCGGGTCGATCTTTAAAGAAGTCCTGCTCGTCCTCGGGCAGTTCGATCAACGCGAGGTCTACGCCCGGGGCGTAGGCAACGACCTTGGCCTCAACACGCTCAGCCGACTGGTATGGCTGGACGTAGACCTGTGTGGCGTAGGCGACAACGTGGGCGTTGGTGAGGATGCGGTTGCCATCGATGATGACGCCGGTGCCCGATCCCTCGCGTGGCGGCTGTTTGCGCCAGGGTTGGAAAAGGCTGGGCAATTTTGCGGTCGTGTGGATCTTGACGACCGAGTTGCGCAGGTCGGGCTTGGGTAGAGCCTGAGCGTGGACAGTTTCTCCGGTCAGGAGCGCGCTGATCAATACCAGTAGCGACAGAAGACGGGTTACGCGAGATAAGTTGCGCAAGGCTTGCTCCAACGGTTAGGGGTTCCGGTTGGAACAAGTATAGCTGTCTGTAGAGCAAGACCTGATCGTCAGACTAGTTCAGTTCTTCATCAAACGAGTATGCGACACTTTCCATACCTGCGTCTTGCACCGCGTGCTCGGCGATTTCAGAGAGTTCATCCAAGGCCGCGGCGGTCTTGTTCGCGTCTCTTGGCTGGTCGACCTTGATGTTCCATTGCACGTTGCCGCAGTCGCTGCACGCGTGAGCGAGTAGTGGGCGGAGCTTCTTGTAATTGCCCCAGATGTCCTTTTCGCCTGAGACGGGGGACCAGCCGAGCTGGTTGCTACCGGCGAAGACTTTGATGAGTTGGAGTTGTTCAGATCCGCATGCGTTGCATTTCATGGCCATGTCCTCAATCAACAAATTGGCGCGATAAGTAAAAGGTCTCCAACAGCATAGACGCACCCCGGGCCTGATCGGTTGCAGCGGAGTACAAAAAAATTTCCGTAACACGTTGATATGACAGCGCTTGGAGCGATTAACCGTCATTCATCTGGAGTACAGAAAGCAGCTTACGCGTCGCATCGCCGCGGTGGCTGATGGCGTTTTTCTGCTCTGGGGCCAGTTCGGCGCTGGTGCAGCCGTGCTCATCGAGCCAGAAGAGTGGGTCGTAGCCGAAGCCGTTGGCACCGCGGCCTGCGTGGGGGTGGTCGGGGTCCTCGGCATGCTCAGGTGTGATGATCCGGCCTTCAAATGTCCCGCGGACCTGGATCGGCTCGTGCTGATCATCAGGCCAGGCAACGGCGACCGCGCAGACGAATCGCGCGGTGCGCTGATCAGGCGTCGTGTCGCCGAGTTCTTCAAGGAGTTTCTTGTTGTTGGCGGGGTCAACGATTTCCCTGCTACCACTGACGCCGGAGTACCGCGCGCTGATGACGCCCGGTGCGCCGCCGAGCGCATCAACTTCGAGGCCGCTGTCGTCAGCCATACATGGCTTGCCGGACTGGTTGGCGTAGTAACGCGCTTTGAGCAGCGCGTTGCCCTCGAACGTGTCTTGATCTTCGACAGGCTCAGGCACATCGACGCCGGCGTCTTTTAATGAAGTCAATTCGAGTTCGGCGCCGGCGGCTTGCACGACAGCCATGATCTCGTCGATCTTGTGTGGGTTGCTGGTAGCGATGAGAAGTTGCATGAACCGATTGTAGCCCGAATTACAACACCGCCCGCTGCAGCGCGAACGTCCCTGTGATCACAGGTGAGAGTGCCGCGACAGAGTAGATCGAGTACAGGTCCGCCCCGCCGTGCCAGAACCAGAAGCAGGCTAGAAACGCACCCAATAGTGCGACGCCAAGACCGAGGAAGTAAGCCAGTTCACTCTTGGGTGCTTTGAGCGACGCCCCCACCGCCGCGGCTCCGAGCAGACATGCCGGGAGGATCGTCATCAGCGTCAGCATGGGGAGGTTGGCGGTCATGGCTTGCCTACATATTCCACCATTCCAGATCGATCTCCGGGAAGATCACATCGTGGATGTCGGCGTCTTTGATCTCATGCTTTTCAACTTCGGTCAAGCCGCCGAGATACGTCGAGTCCTCGTGGACTTTCTCAGCGATGTCCAGCAACGTTTCGAAGCGTGTCACGTTCTGCATGAACCGCTTAATGCCGTAGTCCACGGCCTGGCCTCGGCGGATCACGAATGGCCAGTCGCTTGCCTGCATCAGCAGCAACTGTCGGCCGGCCTTCTCTAAGAGCTCTTTCAGCTTCTCGCTGCCCTTGTCGCGCCAGGGCATATCGCTTAGTGCTCGGCCGAAGTTGGTTTCGCAGCGGTACAGGATGTCCCACATCCAGTTGACCTGTTCGTTGGTCCAGACGCGGTGGTCGCCCTCTTCGCCCCACGAGCCCTCGGGCATCGAGACGACCTTGTCGACGAAGGTTGATTCGAGGTATTCGCTGGTCGTGCAGACATTGATCTCGGGGATCGCGTTGAGCGAGAGCATGATGTCGCGCAGGAACTGCGGGCCCTCGAACCACCAGTGGCCATAGAGTTCTGCGTCGAAGGTGCAGACAACGACGCCGGGCTTGCCGGTCTGTTCTTTATACGCATACAGCCGCTGCTTGATCATGTCGCAGAAGTGGCTGGCGTGCTCGTGCATCTTCGCGTCGATGTCGTCGGGCTGGTAGAGGTGTTTGTCGCCGAGGTCGACCTTGTTGCCGGTGATCTTCCAGTAGCGGAGGCCGCGCTTCGGGCCCCAGGCCTTGTGGAACTCGAGGTATTCGCCCGATGCCGGGTAGCCGAAGTCGCCAGACCACACTTGCTCACAAGCAACCTGGTCGCGCGCGAAGGCTACCGCTCTTCCGAGCCCTGTGCCATCGCTGTTGACCCAGTGCCCCTCGTTGACCGACCGCCAGCCGCGGTTGGCGTATTTCTCCGCGTCCTCCCAGCCGACCTTGTGCCATTCATCGTTGTCGAAGACGTACTCGCTCTTGCAGCCTTCGATGAGGTGGTTCTCGACAAAGAAGTGCGTGATGCCTTCGTCGGCCACGAGGTGCTCAACACCGATGCGGTAGTCCTTGTGCCCCCAGTTGATCGGCGGGTCCCAAGGGCCGCCCGGCCGATAGGCGCACTCGGGCAGCCACATGCCTGTCGGCTTAAAGCCAAGGATCCGCTCGCTACTTGCCACGCCGGCGCGGACCTGTGCGCGGATGGAGGCATCTTCAAACAGGAGCGGCATATAGCCGTGCGTTGCGTTGGACGTCAGCAGCTCGACGTAGCCCTTACCACCCTCGACCTGGTTCGAACGCTCGGCAAAGGCCTTGGGGATATCCCGCCCCATGTCCTCGAACTGCGCGAGCAGGCCGGTGTAGAACTTTTCCCATCGCTCAGCGAGGTACTTCATGTGGCCGTTGTCGAGGTTTTCAAACTCGGCCTGGTCTTCGCGTGCTTTTTCTGCGCGGTCGTTGAGGTAGTGCTCAAAGCCCTTCTTAAAATGTTCGTGTGACAACTGCTCGAGCAGGACGGGGGTAAGCCCCATGGTGATCTTGGGGTTGCCGTTGAGGTAGGCACATTCGTCGAGCATCGCGAGGATGGGCAGGTAGGTCTCTGCCGCGGCCTCGTAGAGCCAGTCTTCGCCATGCGGCCAAGTGCCGTGCCGCAGGACGTACGGGAGGTGGCCGTGAAGGACCAGACAAAAGCTTCCGATCGTTTCGCTCATGGGGCTATCGTACCGTGGATACACGTGTGAGGGCAGGGCCGTCTCGCTTAAGCGAGATGATCGGGAGCATACAATTCCACGATTAACTCATGGCTTGCCGATACCTCTCACATGCCTGACCTCGACCCCACGACCGCCTGGACCGACACGACGACTCCGCTTGAACTGAACGGCAAACGCCTGCACTTCGTCGGCATCGGCGGCTGCGGGATGTCCGGGTTGGCTCGTATGGCCGCGAAACAGGGCGCATTCTGCACCGGCACGGATATGAATATGTCCGATACCGTCGCCATGCTCGGCGACGAGGGGATTAACGTCTCGCTGGACCAGAGCGGCGGTGCCCTGCCCGATGAGCTGGACATGCTCGTCATCAGCGCCGCGATCAAGCCGACACACCCGGAAGTCGTCGAGGCAACCCGGCGTGGTGCGCAGGTCGTCAAGTACGCACAATTGCTGGGCCGGCTCATGGTCGGGCGCGTCGGCGTCGCGATCGCGGGCACGCACGGCAAGTCAACCACCACCTCCATCCTCAGCCACATCCTCATCCAGACCGAGCTCGACCCGTCGTTCATCGTCGGGGCTCACTGCGAACAGATCGGCGGCGGCGTTCGTGTCAGCCTTAAGGCCGGGCCGGACGAGGTTCTCGTCGCGGAGGCCTGTGAGTATGACCGCAGCTTCCACAACTTCTTCCCGACCCACGCGACGATCCTGAATGTCGAGGCCGACCACCTAGACCTGTACTCTTCGATTGATGAGATCGTCGAGGCGTTCAAGATCTTCGCCAAGCGCGTGCCCGGCAACGGCTCCCTGCTGATCCATCACGAGTCGCCCCACCGTCTGGAAATCTGCTCGGGCATCGATGCACAGATCGAGACAGTCGGCTTCATGCCTCAGGCCGACTGGCGCGTCGGTGTACGGATGGGCAATGTTCGACTGCACCACAAGGACAAGCCCGTCTGTGAATGGGTCAATCCGATGCCCGGCGACCACTTCGCTTACAACGCCGCCGTCGCCGCGATCACCGCGCGACGACTCGGTGCACCCTGGGAAGGGATCGGCAAAGCGATCGCGAGCTTTGCGGGCCTGGACCGTCGCATGCAGACGCTCGGCCAACGCTCAATCCCCGGCGGATCGGTCACGGTCATCGACGACTATGGCCACCACCCCACCGAGATCGACACGACCCTCCGTGCACTGCGGCAGCACCACGACCCGAAGCGATTGATCTGTGTGTTCCAGCCGCACCAGCACTCACGCACGCGGCACCTGATGGAGCAGTTCGCGACCAGCTTCACCGAAGCCGACATCGTGATTGTTCCGGAGATCTACTTCGTTCGTGACTCGGAGCAGGAGCGGCATGCCGTGACGTCCGGCCATCTCGTCGATCGATTGCGCAAGCAAGGCGTCACCGCGATGCACCTGCACCCCTTCGAAGCGATCGTCGAGCAACTCGAACTGATCACCCAGCCCGGTGACCTGGTCGTCACGATGGGCGCGGGCGATGTGTGGAAGATCGGCCGGGCGTATTTGGGCGCTTAGTTAACGACGGATTGCTATCCGCATTGGGTGGCCATGCAGTTCCATCCCACACTCCGGGCAGTGATCATTCTCTTTGCTCGCGCGCAGATCGTAGAAGCAGTTTTCGCAATGGCCATCGAGGATGAGTCGGCGTTGCTTGACGCCGTGCAACAGCCAGCGGATACACAGCACAACGACCGTGAGTACGGCCAGGTCCGCCAGCACAGCGATCCACAGCGGCCAGAACACATGTGCGAGGATCAGTGTCGCGGTGATCGGCCAGATACTGAAGACCACGCAGAACACGCGTACGACGCGGCGTCGCTCCTGCGGTGACCACTTCTGCTTAAAACGACTGCGCGGCAGGGTTGAGATCGTCACGCCCATCGCGACCTCGAACGTGACGACACCCAGGAAGATCAGCCCAAGCGGCGCGAGGGTGATGAGCAGCGCGGGGTCTTTAAGGATCGCCAGGATGGTGAACATATTGGTCACGGCTTCATCCTAGCGCCTCAAGCGACTTGTGGCTGGCCTATCTCGCTTAAGCGAGATGGCCGAGTCATGTTGGGGCGATCGGGTAGGCCCGGCTTACTCCGGTTCGCCGACGTCCACCTGCGACCAGTCGATTTCTTCGCGCGAGTGGATGTATTCGTCCAACAGGCCCTTGGCCTTGTCGAAGTCTTTCTGGTGGACCAGTACTTTCACGCGACCCGGCGCCTCGGCCCGGAAGCCGGCGGTCAGGATCCCCGCGGGCTCGGCCTGGATGCCTTCGCGTTTCAGTTCATCAGCGATCATCGTCGCTTCGACTTCAGTGGGGAAAAACGCGAGTGTTACGATGTTGTCGTCGGATTCCTGCATGACGGTATTGTCGCACGGGGGCCCGTTAAAGACAAGCAATTTGCACTCACGCAGGCTCATCCAGCCGATACTGGCGAATCTTTTTGTAGAGCGTGGTGCGATTGATGTCGAGTTTTTTGGCCGTCTCCCCTCGGTTCCAGCCATTCGCCTCAAGGGCTGCCAGCAGGATCTGGCGCTCCGGTGCTTTCATCGCTTCGCTCAGGGTTAAGCCGTGCCAGTCCGCTCCCTGGCTTGTTTCATTGTTGGAGTGCTCGATAGGCTTACCGATGTCTTGCTGCGCCAACTCGCGCTCAACCATCAACAAGTGTCTTTGCATTGCACGCTGTACCGCATCGATCAATTCAGACTCGATGATGGGCTTGAGCAGATAGTCGGCCGCACCCAGACGCATTGCCGCAACAGCCGACTCGACCTTACGAAACGCACTGGTCACGATTGGCACGATCCTCGGCCAGTCACCATGCAGTCGGCGCATGCCTTCGAGGCTCACACCTGCGGCGTCCTGATCAATCAGCGCTACGCCAATCGTGCAGCCGTCATCTTTCGCCTGTAATTGCTGGATCAGTTGCATCGCCAAGTCGTGTGACTCGGCGTGGTGCACGGTGTAGCCCTGCGCCTCCAACGGCTGCTGCAAGGCCTGCGCTGCTATAGCGTCGCGGTCGATGATCAGGATGGCGGGACGGTCGCTCACGAGATCGATCCTGCGGTTCTTCACGCGGCCTGGAATGATGCGTCTTCGTCCTCAGCCGCTTCATCAGCCGGGGGCGGTGTTTCCTGGATACGGTCCAGCCAGTTGGCGCTCTGCCAAATGGTCTGCGTCGCGGTTTCGGCCGGGCTGTTAATTCGTGCGGAGGTGATGTTTTCGGATTGCACCTTGCGCAGGCAGCGGTCGGTGAGCTCGGTGATCAGAGACGGCTCCGCCCCCTCGTGATGGACGATCTCGATGGTGAACTGGCAAGGCTGCTGCTCGACGCACATCGCTGCGGCGACGAGTTCACCCTCCTTTTTCGCCACAAGGCTCAGGTGGTGGTGCAGGGCTTGAGATTCGACGGTGCAGCCGTGGGCCTTGGCGAATTCGAGCACCTTGACACACTCGCCCTTGCGGATTTCTCGGAAGCGATAGCTCATTTCTACTACCGGCGATGCCGGCCCTCCAGAAGAACTATCGGTCCTTTATGGGGCCGACTTTGTGGCCAGACACCCATAAAAACCGGCTTTATTCGAGCCCCAGGGCGGTTGCATCCCGATCCGAGAGTATCCCGCCATCGGAACGCTCCTTGACGGTGCCATCGCGTTTCCACGACCGCTCGCAGGCGGGCTGGTCGCGGAGGTCCGCGACGAGGACCGAGTTCCCCTCGAACGCGAATCGGCTGACCCCACAGAGGTCGGCAAGGTCAACCGAATCGAACGCGGCAACATCGACGCCTTCCGGGGCAGGCGCGGCCACGCCCAGATCCAGTGGGTTATCGACGCCCAGCGTGTTGCGATCGGTTTCGAGTTGTTTCATCACCTGGTCGCGCAGTGCCATCACGGCCGACCAGTCGCCGCTGACCGGGATCGCCGAGCAGCCCTTCAGCGAAGGGAAGGTTTCGGTGTGCACGCACAGATCACTCTTGTTGTCGACGCCATGCAGGGCGCGCCAGGCCTCGTCCGCGGTGTGCGGGCAGATGGGACCAAGCAGGCGGATGAGCCCAGAAGCGATGCGGTAGATCGCGGTCTGGGTGCGGCGTCGGCGTGCGCTTGTGGGCGCATCGCAGTACAGCCGGTCCTTGACGCCGAACAGGTAGACCGCGCTGAGCGTGTCGTTGCAGAAGTTAAACAACAGCCGGCTGAGTGAGCGGTAGTGGAAGCCGGAGTACGCGTCCTTCACTTTGTTGGCGAGTTTGACGTACTCACCCATGGCCCACGCATCGATGCTCGATGCATCGGCATCGGTAAATTCATGCGCATCGGCCTTCGGATCGAAGCCCTCAAGGTTGCTCAAGAGGAAACGCAGCGTGTTACGGACCTTGCGATATTCTTCGCCGGCCAGCTTGAAGAACTCAAGGTCGACCTTGATATCGTTGTCTGTATTCAGCGAACAGACCCACCAGCGCGCGACGTCGGCGCCGAAGTTCTTCATCAGCTCTTCGACCTTGAGCGCGTTGCCGTCGGACTTGGACATCTTCTTGCCGTGCTTGTCGACCATGAAGCCGTGGGTGAGCACGGTCTTAAACGGCGAGACGCCATTCAGCGCGACGGCAGGCAGCAGCGAGTGTTGGAACCACCCGCGGTGCTGATCAGAGCCTTCAAGGTAGAGGTCGGTCGGGAACTTCTCGCCGGATTGTTTTTCGCCCCAGCCCTCGCGCATGACGGCGTTCCAAGACGAGCCGGACTCGAACCAGACGTCGAAGGTGTCCTTACCTTTTTGGAGATCGTTTAGTGACTTGCCCATCTCGCTTAAGCGAGACGGCCGAGCCCACTCTGGAGCGTCCGGGTCGGTATCGGCGTCGTAAGTTTCGAGGAGTGTTTCGACGGGTGCGACAAACCATGCGTCTGACCCATGCTTACCAAATGCTTCAGCAACAGCCTTTACGCTGGCAGTCGTCAGCAGTGGTTCACCTTCGGTACCCACCGGCGGATAAAACGCGGGGATCGGCAGGCCCCAGCTGCGTTGGCGCGAGACGCACCAGTCCGGGCGCGATTCCAACATGCCTCGCATCCGGTTCTTGCCCCAGTCGGGCAGGAAGTGGATGTTGTTTTCGGCTTCGTTCATCGCCGCACTGCGCAACGACTCGGCGCCTTCATATGCCTTGTCTACGCCGACAAACCACTGCTCGGTCGCGCGGAAGATCACCGGTGTCTTGCCCCGCCAGTCGTGCGGATAGCTGTGCATGAACTTGTTGGCGTGGAACAGGTGCCCGCTGTCGCGCAGGTGCTCGACGACCTCTTCATTGGCCTTGAAGACGTGTTTGCCTTTCAGCCAGTCGGGGACGGTGTCGTCGAACGTACCGTCGGCCAGTACTGGGCAGTAGACGTCCAGCCCCTCACGCAGGCCGGTCTGATAGTCCTCGACGCCGTGGCCCGGCGCGGTGTGGACCAGCCCCGTGCCGTCTTCGAGGGTCACATACTCGGCATGCACGACCTTTCCGACGCGATCACAGAACGGGTGCTGATAGGTGACGCCGACGAGGTCCTTGCCTTTCAGTGTTGCCAGCGGCTCCGTGTTTTCGACGCCCTCAGAAGCGAGCACTTTGCTTGCGAGTTCCTGTGCCATGACGACTTTGCGCTCGCCGACCTGGTACACGCCGTAATCGTAGCGCTCGTGTGCCGCGACCGCGAGGTTGGCGGGTAGCGTCCATGGCGTCGTCGTCCAGATCATGACCGCATCAAATTGATCGCGCCCCTGCGAGTCGTCGGTCAGATCAAAACAAACGAACACCGACGTGTCTTCCCGGTCGTAGTACTCCAACTCGGCCTCGGCCAGTGCGGTGCGGTTCTCGATGGACCAGTGCACGGGTTTGAGTTGGCGGA
>JBMZAP010000054.1:0-20989 GCA_049611445.1 Phycisphaeraceae bacterium
TCGCGCGATGTGGGCTGTTGGGACGTCTGATTAAATCGACTGGGCTTAGTCTTCTTCAGGAATGAACAACTCGTGGCCCTCGCCCTTGACCGAGTTGGCCTCGAGGACATATTCCTTGAGCTTGTCGTTGTCGCCGGCCAGCGCGGCGTTCTCGGCGTTAGCCAGCGCGATGATCAGCTTGTTCATGATCGCGCGATACGAGTTCTTCAGGTCGCCGGTCGATGCGGTCTCGGGCATGTGAGCCTTGGCCGCAACAGAAGCCTTGATCATCGAGGCCAGCTTGTCCGCGGTGTCGGCATTCATGTCGGGCTTGCTCATCTGGCGGCGGACCAGGCGGTATGTGCCGCCCAGTTCTTCCATTGCCTCGTGGATGATCTTGGCGCCGTCCTTTTCGCCGTGGCCATCGGCGGTGACGGTCTGCTGGGTGGGCAGCAGGGCAAGCGTAAACGCGGCAATCAGTGCAGCAGTAACAACAAACAGGGACGAACGCTTCATTGGAAAATCTCCGGGGTTTTTGGTTCACAGGTTGAACTAAGGATGATAACGACGTAATCCCGGTCCGGCGCTTACACCCGGCTTATTTCCGCTTACGGCCCACAAAGCAGACCGCAAAGCTCAACCCCGCCCCGATCACCATCCAGTACGGCCACGCGATCGGCCAATCCTTGACAACGGGGGCGTACCGCGATGCCGCAATCACGGCCATCCCGACCACCAGTGCCGAGATCACGCTGATCGTGCTGCCACGGCCCGTGAGAATGACGCAGAGGAACACGCCCATCAGCCCGGCGTAGGCAAAGGTCATCACGCCCAGCGCAAAGGGGATCAGCGCGTCAGACTCCTTGTCGTACATCAGCGTCATCACGATGGCCGAGCACGTGAGTACGACACCCATGACCAGCACCATGCCACGTGAGGCCACCGCCGACTCAACCGTCGCACCGCCAGGCGTTGCGGCAAAGCCGCGTCGGATCGGCTTGATGACGTCGCTGATCGCGCTGCCGGCCATCGCGTTAATCGCCGAGTCGAGGCTGCTCATCGCCGCGGCAAAAAGACCCGCCATCGCCAGGCCACGCAGCCCGATCGGCAACTCGTGCAGCAGGTACTGCGGATAAACCTCACGCCCATCCGTGACCGCCATCGCCGGTGCCGCTTCGCCCATCACGTCCGGCTGGGCGTAGAACACGAACAACAGCAAGCCCGTGAATAGAAACAAGACCGTGATCGGAAGCGCGATGAGTGTCGCGCCGAGCAGTGAGCCGATGCTTTGCTTGAGTGTCTTACAGGTCAGCAGCCGCTGGGCCATGTCGTGATCCGTGCCGAATGCCGCGGCATAGAAAAATGTCAACGCGAGTGCGGCCAGGAGCGTGTCGCCGCGTGACAGGTCCATGCTCGTATCGACCAGTTTCGTCTTGCCTTCTGCCTGGAGGACCTCGAACACCTCGCCCATCGGAAGCGGAATCGAACCCAACAGCAGGAACATCGACACCAGCAGTGCGCCGACCACGACGACCAGTTGCAGCGTGTCGGTCCAGATGACGGCCTTGATCCCGCCCAGCGCGGTATACAGCGTGCCGATCGTGCCAAAGACGATGATCGCGGTGATCAGACTCGACTGATCGAGTTGGTCATAAAGCAGGTAGGAGAAAGCTGTGCCCGCAATAAAAAGTCGCGCGCCGGAGGCGAGGACCCTGCCGATCAGGAAGACAACACTCGCCGCAGTCGAAGCGCCGGGGCTGACGCGCTGGCCGAGATAACCGTAGACCGTCGAGCAGCCTGCGCGGTAGATGGGCGGCAGCAACAGCGCACAGACTAGAAGCGCCCCGAGCACCTTGCCGACCTCATAGACCAGTAGCGTCAGGTCTTTCTTGTACGCGTATTCCGGCCCGCCAATGAACGTCGCGGCACTGAGCGCCGTGGCGGCAAAAGACATCGCCACCGCCCACGCGGGCATGCGTCTTCCGCCAAGGAAAAAGCCCTTGTCATCACCCGTACCGCGTGAGGCGAGCGCACCGATCACAATGATGACAACGAAATAGCCGGCGATGATGAGCCAGTCCACGCCAGCAAGTTGGCTGTCAAAAAGGTTAGGCATGGGCGGTCGGCTTACTCTTCCGCGGCAACGAAGAGGTGATTGCTCGCGGCCTTGGACCACTGCTGGTCTTCCTGGCGGAACAGCTTGCCGGGGTCGACGACAAGGCCGACATTCGGGTCATCTAGCGGGCCAAGGTGTCGGATACGGCAGCGTGCCAGCGACGGTCGGTCCTCGTTGCCACCCCATTTCACACCATCAATCGTGAACGTTTCGCCACTCTGCGAATCGCGGAACAGGTTGGCCAACCGGTCGTAATGGACCTCGGCCCCGGTCTCGGGCCCGACCAGCAGCAGGGCGACCAGCATCCCGTGATCCGACACCAGCGCGATGCCGTGGCTGTTGGCATAGTCCATATACAACCCGGACTGAGCCCATGCACTCGCCGGGCCGATCTCAAAGGGTTGGATCTCCGAGTCTGCCAGGCCATGCTTCGCGCGGTCCTGCGGGTTGCCCCAGACGTCGGACAGGTCCCCGCAGCCGGTCAGGCCGAACAACAGCGTGATGAAGCAGAGCAATCTCATACCGGTGTTATCGGCGTTCGCACGACGAACCGTTGAGCCTGCACGTTGAGTGTGGATTATCCGTGTTCAGCACGTCATACCGCTGCCTGAACGCACAAGGGACTACACCGCCGCGCTCTGCAGGTCTTCGTACACCGCCTCGCACCTGGCCGCGGCACCGTCCCATGTCAACTCACGCACTTCCAGATCCGCGTGTTCACGCATCGTCTTACTCAGCGGCGGGTGACGCAGCACCGCGATGATCTTGTTGGCGATGTCGTGCGTATCCCAGAAATCAACTTTCAAGGCGTGCTCAAGCACCTCGCTGACACCGGACTGACGCGAGATGATCACCGGCACATTGTGTGCGATGGCCTCCAGCGGTGCGATCCCAAACGGCTCAGAGACCGACGGCATCACGTAAACATCCGCCATCTCGTAGACCTTGCGGACATCGTCGCCACGGAGAAAGCCGGTGAACGTGATCTTCGATCCGATGCCCGCCTTCGCGGCCTGTTCGATGGTGCGCTCGATCTGGTCGCCCGAGCCGGCCACAACGAATTTCACGTTGTCCATCTTCTCGAGCACCTTCTTCGCCGCCGCGATGAAGTACTCCGGGCCCTTCTGCATCGTGACCCGGCCGAGGTAGAGCACGACTTTCTCGTCTTTCCTGATGCCAGCCGGTGGCTGAACCGGGGCCGAGCGCTGGACGCCGTTGTTGATCGCGCGTTCGACGCCGTTGTAAACCACGTCGCACTTGGCCTTATCCAGACCGTAGCGGTTAATGAGGATCGTCCGCGTGAACTCGCTGACCGCGATGACACGATCGGCGTGCTCCACACCCTGCCTTTCAAACTCGGCGATCTGAGCATTGGCACCTTCACCGGCACGATCAAACTCCGTCGAGTGAACATGCGCGATCCAGGGCTTACCCGTCGCTTCCGAAAGCGCTTGCGCCGCAGGGAACGTCAGCCAGTCGTGCGCGTGGATCACATCGAAGTCTTCACCCTTGGCCAGATCGATGCACAGGTCCGCATACCGCCGGGTCTGCTGAAACAGGTCACCGCTGTAATCAAAGTCGACCTTCGGCTGTGGCGGCGGCGGGGCGGTCGAGACACTGCTGCTCTGAACGACCTGCGTTTCAACCGTCGGCTTGCTGTGAATAAAGCCGATGCCTTCGCTCTTGCGTGTGCCGGTCGGGGTGTACTGCAGCCCGCCGCCGGGGTAGACGCTTGCCATGTGGGAAGGCACCGCTTTGAACACGACATTGCGGAACGCTTCCTTGCCCTGCGCATCGACAGGTGTCGGCTTGGGGTCTGCCTTGAATGTGCTGGCGACCGATTCCGGGGCGCGGTCTCCTGCTTCAGCGCGCCGGGATTGCGGGGACAGCATCTTCACATGGGAGGTGTACTCGCCACCGACCTGCTTCGGGAGGACAAAGCTGATCTGATGACCCCGCGAAGACATCGCCCGGGTCAACCCATAGCAGGCCGTCCCAAGCCCGCCGGTGATGAACGGCGGAAACTCCCATCCAAGCATTAATACGCGCATTGCCACTTGCTCTTCAGACCCTTCCCCGATCAAGATGCCCTGACGGAATTACAAACTCGACCACCGCCAACCAAATGGTGGCAACGATCCACCGCGATAACAAGACAGGCCAAAAAGTCCGGCTCGCCGACACATGGCTGGTTACATAGCCCGGCAACACCTTCCATTCGATAAAATAGCAAGCCATGTGAGCGTTGCAAGGGCCAAAGCACCTGAATCGCTAAATTTTTATGCATCACTAACAGCACGCTGCCTAATTTTCATGCGACATGTGTATTCATGTTTCCAATTGAATGCCGTTCGCGCAGTTCAAACCCATCGGAGACCAACATGCCACGACTCGTTCAATTCGACGCCACTGGCCCCATCGAGATCCCACCGCAGGAAGAATCCGTCTGGATCTGCGGCTGCGGCCTCTCTCAGAACTTCCCGCACTGCGATGGCTCACACAAAAAATGCGAACGCGCTGAGCCCAACGGCCAGAAGGTCTATGTCTACGACGAAAACCGCAAACGCGTGATCGAAGAGAAAGACAAGGCTGAGTGACAACCACCACCGGAACAGACAGCCCAACGCCGATGCCGATCGTCCCCGGCCGCAAGCCGCTGGGTATGTCTGCGGTGCTGCTGCCATTCAAGCCCGACGGCTCAATCGATTGGCAAGGTTTCGAAGCCCATGTCGCGCGAACCGTCGAGGCGGGGCTCGTGCCTGCGGTGAACATGGACACCGGCTATGCGCCGCTGCTGGACGACGCAACGCGCATCGAAGCGCTGAGACGCACGCGCGATACCTGCAACGGGGCTCGCTACGTCGCCGGAGCAGGCGTGTTCGATACGCCGGAGGACACGTTCAACCCGGGCGCCTATCAGACGGCGATCGATGAAGTGCAGCAGCACGCAGGCGAGCCGGTCGTCTTCCAGTCGTTCGGCCTGACCAAGCTGGACGACATGCTGCTCATCCCCGCCTATGCGCAGCTCACGAAAGACGCGGACAGCTTCATCGCCTTCGAGCTCGGCCAAATGTTCGCGCCCTTTGGCAAAATTTACTCGCTCAAGGCCTACGAGCAGTTGATGAAGCTGCCCAACTGCATCGGCGCGAAGCACTCGTCACTATCACGCCAACTCGAATGGGACAGGCTCGCCCTGCGCAACGAGGTCCGCCCCGACTTTCACGTCTTCACCGGCAACGACCTGGCCATCGACATGATCATGTATGGCAGCGACTACCTGCTGGGCCTGTCCACCTTCGCGCCTGACCTCTTTGCCAAACGCGATGCCCTTTGGGAGCAGGGCGACAGCAGCTTCTATGAGGTCAACGACCTCTTGCAGTATCTGGGCTTTTTTGCCTTCCGCAATCCTGTCCCCGCCTACAAACATAACGCGGCGATGTTCATGAAACTGCGCGGCTGGATCGGCTGCGACGACACGCACCCCGACAGTGCCAAGCGACCCGAGAGCGATCGCGAAGTGTTGGCGGAGTTGCTGCCAAGGATTGAAGCGTTATTAGATTGAAAGAGAAAAGTGGGGCGGACATTCCTGTCTGCCGTCGGCCGAAGGCCGAATCAACCGAACTATTTCTGGCTACACCAGAAGGCAGACAGGAATGTCTGCCCCACTTCCAAGCCAAATCAATCGGAACCCGTCCATGCCCGCCATCCCACGTATCGCGAAGTACAAGACCGCCGACCATTTTCGTAAGGCTTGCGAATCGCTTGGCTATTCAGTGCCGATCGATGATGAACCACTCGCCGCCCGTGAGTCACCCCTGAACCAGCCAATGATCGTCGGGCGTAATCCGGCTACGCGCACTTTTACCGTCGGCAATCGCTGGGCGATCCACCCGATGGAGGGCTGGGACGGAACGACCGACGGCAAGCCGACCGAGCACACGCTCCGCCGTTGGCAGCACTTTGGTCAGTCCGGCGCAAAACTCATCTGGGGCGGCGAAGCGGTGGCCGTGCGCCATGATGGACGCGCCAACCCGAACCAGCTCTATTTCGAAGACGGCAACGAAGCTGGCCTGACTGAACTGCGGCAAGCACTCGTCGATGCGCATGTCGCCCGCTTCGGCGAAGGCAGCGACAAAGACCTGCTCATCGGCCTGCAACTCACGCACTCCGGTCGATTCTCACGCCCCAACGACAAAGCGACAATCGAACCCCGCGTCGCGTACCGCCACCCGATCCTTGATGCGCGCGTCGGCATCACCGACGACGCCGCGGTCCTAAGCGACGAAGAGGTCTATCAACTCATCGATGATTACATCAGTGCCGCAAAGGTCGCTGAACAAGCCGGCTACGACTTCGTCGACATCAAGCACTGCCATGGCTACCTCGGTCACGAGTTCCTCTCAGCCTACGACCGGCCCGGCGACTTCGGCGGCTCTTTTGAAAACCGCACCCGATTCCTACGCCTGATCTGCGAAGGCATCCAACGCGCGTGCCCACGCCTCATCCTCGGCGTTCGCCTCAGCGCGTTCGACCACTACCCGCACAAACCCGATCAGGCTCAAAGCAAGGGCGGACGCCTCGGCCCGGGTATCCCCGACGCCGACAACATCGATCCATCCGTCCCCTACACCGGCTTTGGTCTTGACCGGGACGACCCGTCAAAGATCGACCTGACCGAACCCATCGCGCTTCTCAAACTGATGCGCGACGAACTGGGCATCGCCATCGTCAACCTCACCGCAGGCTCGCCTTATTACAACCCACACCTGCAGCGCCCCGCCTACTTCCCACCCAGCGATGGCTACCAGCCGCCCGAAGACCCGCTCGCCGGCTGCCTGCGACAGTTCGATGTGGTCAGACAACTTAAGCAGGCCGTACCCGACCTGCCCATGGTCGGCAGCGCGTACACCTACCTGCAGGAATACCTGCCCCACGTCGGGCAGGCACTGGTCCGTGAAGGCTGGGTCGATTTCATCGGGCTCGGTCGCATGGTTCTGTCGTACTGGGACCTGCCTGCCGACGTTGCCGAAGGCAATCCCGTCAATGTGAAACGCATCTGCCGAACCTTCAGCGACTGCACCACCGCGCCGCGCAACGGCATCATCTCAGGCTGCTATCCGCTGGACGACTACTACAAGCTCAAGCCCGAGCACGACGAGTTGAAAACCGCAAAGAAGGAAATGATTGCACGACTGAAAGTGCTGAATCAGTAGCGTTACTCAGCATCAAGCGGCTTGATCTTGATTTGCTTAAACGCCATCTTCATGTGCACGCCGCCGTGCAGTTGCAGGCCGATCTTGCCTTTCTCGGGATACTTCACGCCGTCGTAGTTGTTGATCTCTTCGCCATTGAGAAAGGTCGTGATGTTCTTGCCCTTGGTGATGATGCGGAGCGTGTTCCACTCACCGTTCTTGTGGGCTTCCTTGACTTTGTCTTTGGGCATCTGCGGGTACTTGCCATTCTTGTCGACCGGGCAGTAGATGCAGCCGGTGAGATCGACACGGAGTGAGCCGGAGATCCCGATCTGGACCTGGTGTGAACTGCCGCGTGTATAGACGCCGCTGTCGTAGTGGTCGCCAGGGGATCGGTTCTGGTAGACCACGATGAGTTCGTAGTCGCCGTGATCTTCTTCGGTCCAGAGCACGCTGCCCTTCTTGTCGGAGTTCTCGCCGACGATAACGCCTTCTTCAATCTTCCAGTACTTCTGCATGTCCTTGGTGGACCAGCCGTCCAGGCTGTCTTCATCGATAAGCGAGGCCCAGCCTTCGTCTGCCTTGTCCTTTTTCTTGCCGTGGTGGTCGGCCATCGCAAGGCTGGTAAACAGGCCCATCATCAGGCAGAGGGTGATTGCAAGAGGGGTCTTCTTCATCGCTCAGCTCGCTTTCATTGGGTTCGCTTCAAGTCCATGCGGATGTGAGTATAGACTAGACGCCCGAAACGACGTCTTATTAAAGAGCCATGTCCAATACCCTCGCCATCACGCCCGGCCTGAGCCGAGAAGAGACCTACCGCGAGTTGCTGCCGCAGCTGCTGGCCATGATCGAAGCCGAGAAAGACACCATTGCGACGATGGCGAATCTTTCCGCTGCACTGCACGAGGCCTTTGGTTTCCACTGGGTCGGGTTCTACTTGGTCAAAGGCGATGAACTAGTGCTGGGTCCGTTTCAGGGCCCGATCGCCTGCACGCGTATCGGCCATGGCAAGGGCGTTTGCGGCACGGCATGGGCAACCAACACCACGCAGCTTGTCCCCGATGTCGAGGCCTTCCCCGGCCACATCGCCTGCAGCTCGCTGAGCAAAAGTGAAATCGTTGTGCCGATCAGAGATGAGCAGGGCAGTGTCTGGGCGGTGCTCGATGTCGACTCTGATCTAGCGGACGATTTCTCGGACGTCGATCGCGACGCGTTGGAGCAGCTCGCGTCGTGGTTATCCGGGCACAAGATTAATTCCGCCTAATCCGCACAACCCGTTAAGTCGCCCACCCCGTCGGTCGATCAACTCCCTAGCGTCCTTACGAACCGCGCCAGGGAGATGTACCCGATGTCTGAAACTACGCCCGCAACTAACACCTCTGCTGAAACCGAGGCAATTGTCACCGCCGCGATCCAGGAGATCAGCCACATCGCCACCTTGCCCGAGGTGACGATGAAGATCATCAAGCTGGTCGAAGACCCCGACTCGACGGCACAGGACCTCAACAACGTCATCAGCAACGACCCGGCACTGGGTGCACGCATCCTCAAGGTCGTGAACTCCGCGTTCTACGGCCTGCCCGGTCAGATCGGCTCGATCAACCGTGCGATCGTGCTGCTCGGCCTCAATGCCGTGAAGAACATCGCCATCGCCGCGAGCCTGGCCAAGCTGTTCCGCGGCGGCAAGATCGCTGCCAACTTCGATGCACGCGACCTCTGGCAGAACGCCATTGCGTCCGCCTGTGCAACACGCCTTCTCGCAGAAAAAGTCCAACTCGGCCTGCCCGACGAAGCCTTCCTTTCCGGCCTGATCCACGACATCGGCATCATGGTCGAAATCCAGGCACGACGGAACCAGTTCGTCGAGATCCTGCAGAAGCTTGACGAAGACCCCATGAAAACACTGCGCCAGGCTGAAATCGAAGTACTCGGCGCAACGCACGAACAGTTTGGTCAGGGCCTGTGCAAGCTCTGGAAGTTCCCGCAGAGCTTCCAGTACGTCACCGGCTTCCACCACCGGCCCACCGAACTCGCGGAAGGCCAGCGCACACTGACTGGCCTGGTCTACGTCGCCGACGTGATTACCAAGCAACTGGAAATCGGCTTCACCGCCGGCACCGAAAGCAACGAAGTCGACCCGGCCCTGCTCAAGGAACTGGGACTGACCGAGGGCCACCTGAAAGAAGTGGCGGAGCAACTGCCCGAAGCCATCGAAGAAGCCAGCGGCATCTTCCAGATGGGCGGCTAAAGAAAGAGAGAAAATTCCGGGCATCCGGGATGAGAGCCGACGTCCGAAAGGGCGCCGGTTTTTTCATGGCCGGAATCGACGGCGGCGATCAAAAAAACGGTCAGACCATGAATCCACACCCGCTCTCGCGGCGAAACATCGAGTGACTCCCCGGGCAAACCATGCTTTTCCCTGGCAGAGCGTCTGCCACGCCCGACTCCAGACATCGAAGGAAACAACCATGTTGCTCGCTCTTTTGAACTGCCGCGCGATCACGGCGCGCATCCTCCGCCGCATACCCGTGAGGACCTCGGCCCTAACCGTTGCCATCGCTGCGGCAATCGCACCCCAGGCCGCACAGGCTGCCGACCCCGCCGAGGCACAGACCGTTGGCCGGATCATCAGCCAGCGTGAGGACCTCTCGTCGTTCCTAAAAGTGCTCGAGAAGGCGGAGCGTGGCTCGACCCTGGCCGAGAAAACCAGTGGCAACTTTACCGTCTTCGCGCCCAACAATGCCGCTTTCGAAGCACTGCCCGAAGGTGCTGTGAAGACATTGCTGGACCCGCGGAATGATGATCGACTCGAAGAGGTTTTCAATTATCACCTGATCAGTCGCGCCGAGCCCGCGTTCGAACTGGAGAAGTACACCAACGTCCAGACAACCAGCGGCCAGTGGCTGTCGATCAACTACAAGGGCAAGACCGTCGGCGGCGCGAAGTTCACCGGCGAGGTCATCCCCTGCTCCAACGGCGTGATCTACGTGATCGATCAAGTGCTCACGCCAACCATCGACGACCTGTTTCAAGCCCTGGTCAAAGACGGAAGGTTCACCCTGTTCACAAAAGCCATTACCGCCAGCCGACAGGGCAAGCTCTACCAAAACGTTCATGACAATTACACCGTCTTCGCACCAACCGACGAGGCGTTCAAGAAACTACCCGAAGAAGTCATCGCATCGTTATTCCGCCCGGAGAACGACGAACGTCTGGAAGATATCATCAAGCACCATATCTCCTCGACGGTCTACAGTGCCGGCCGATCCTACGGTGCGGTCCGCCTTGGCGTCCCGGACATCACCCCCATCAGTGCGTTCGGCCAGCAGCTCAACTTTGCAGCTGACGCGAACGGCGCCACGATCGACGGCGTCGCAATTACCGAAACCGACATCCCCACGGCGAACGGCCTGATCCATGTCGTCGACTCCGTCATTCTCCCGGCCGAGCAGAGCACCCTCCAGATCATCAAGGACGACCCGCGTCTGTCAAAGCTGGTCAAACTGCTCCAAGCCAGTGGCCTGGATCTCGCGCTTGCCGACTCGAACCAATACACCATCTTCGCGCCGACTGACGATGCCTGGGACGATGAGCAATACAAGAAACTGGTGGATGATCCCACCGGTGCCAACCGCGAAGCAATCTTCGGCCTGCTGGCTCGACACGTGATCACCGGCAAACACGTCAGCGAAAACCCGATTCCTTATGAGAAACTGCGCACCATCCATGGCGCGCCGATCTACCTGACCGTCGACGAAGGCAAGACCAAAATCCAAGGCATCGAGATCATCGAAGCCGACAAAGAAGCCTTCAATGGTCTGGTCAACGTGATCGGCAAAGTCATCCCCGACCCGATGGAACTGCCCGAAAATGACCTGACCAAGATCGACGGGATCAAGTTTGCCCAGCAGGCTTTGATTGATGGCTCAAAGCTCTACGACCAGGGCAAGTACAAGGAATCATTTGAGCTCTATGCCCGGCGTGGATACGAGTTGGCTGACAAGTACGGTAGGTTCTTCAACGGCGGCAGCCTGATTGGTTCGGTACGCCTGTCCGCCGATCCGTTCCAGGAATTCGCCGACAACGCATGGGATTCACGCAACGCCTTCCGTAACGCGTTGCGCGAGCTGGAAGGCAAGGTCGAACAGATCGAGGACGTGCTCCAGCGCGATGGTGATGCGAGTTCCGACTTTGGTCGCTAATCCGATTTAAACACGAAACAACCCATGTTCACAACGAGCCGGCACCCGATGGGGTGTCGGCTTTTATTAGTTTGCCTCTAGCACATATTTAGCCATTTACTCGCAATCAGATTCGATAGTTCCTCTATCGTCCGCGTCCCTCGCATGGATGCTGTTCACAGACGCCAGGACATGCCGGGATCAACCCCGATGAAACTCGAATATAAAACGGTGTGGATCAGCGATACCCACTTGGGGTCTAAGGGCGCTCGCGCTGCGGACCTGTCGCGCTTCCTTAAACAAATCCGCTGCGAGAAGCTCTATCTCGTGGGCGACATCATCGACTGCTGGCGATTGAAAAGCCGGTGGTACTGGCCAGATGCACACAATGACGTCATCCGACGCATCCTCAAGCAAGCCTCACGCGGCACCGAGGTCATCTACACCCCAGGCAACCACGACGACGCCGCCCGCCAGTTCGTTCACATGGCCTTCGGCGGTGTCGATATCAAACCCCACACCACACACACCACTACAGATGGCAAGCAGTTGTTTATCACCCACGGCGATCAGTACGACCTGGTCGTCCAACACTCCAAATGGCTTTCCGTGCTCGGTAGCGTTGCGTACGAAACGCTCCTGAAGATCAACCGCTACTACAACGTCGTACGCCGCTGGTTTGGCCTGCCCTACGCCTCGTTGAGCCAGGCCATCAAGCTCAAGGTCAAGCAAGCTTGCACATTCATCAGCAAATTCGAGGAGATCCTTGCACAGGAAGCGAAAAAACGCGGTCTGGATGGCGTCGTCTGTGGACACATTCACAAAGCCGAGCAGCGAGAGATGGAGAACGGCGTGCAGTACCTGAACTGCGGCGACTGGGTCGAGAGCTGCACCGCATTGGTCGAACACTACGACGGCAGGCTCGAAATCATCGATGGCATCAAGGCTGTTGAAGAACTCAAGGCCGCCCGTGTTGCCATGCGAGCATTGAAAACCAGCGCGCAGTCTGATGATGACGACGAGGCACATGCGGACGAGGATGAATCGATCGAGATGATCCCCGCCGACCGCGCCTTGTTTGGTGCCTTTCGCCCGATCTTCCCCGGGCCAGCCAACGACCACACTGGCCCCAGCAGCCAATCACACCCCGGTGTGCCGAACTCGCGTCAACCAATCAAGGACTGATCCAATGAAATTTGTCCTCATTACCGATGCATGGGAGCCGCAGGTCAACGGCGTCGTGCGTACCTGGCAACACGTCACCAAGGAGATGACCAAACTCGGCCACGAACCGTACGTCATCGACCCCAGTCAGTTCAAAACGATCGGCGCGCCGCGCTATCCCGAGATACGCCTGTCGTTGTTCCCCGGTAAAAGGCTCAGCCGCAAACTCGATGACCTCAATCCGGACGCGATCCATATCGCCACGGAAGGCCCGCTGGGAATGGCCGCGCGAAAGTGGTGTACGAAGAACGACATCGCCTACACCACCAGCTACCACACCCAATTCCCGCACTACCTCCGGCAATACTTTGGCATCCCCAAAAAGCTGAGCTACAAGTTCATCCGCTTTTTCCATGGCAGGGCCAAACACACTCTGGTCCCGACAAAACAGGTCGGCAAGGAATTGGAGCGCAACGGCTTGGACAACATTGTCGTATGGTCGCGTGGTGTCGATACCGACCTCTTCAAGCCTGACTATGAAACCCCGGACGCGGTTAAGGACCTGCCCAAGCCGGTCTTTGTCTACGCCGGCCGCATCGCCATCGAGAAAAACATCGAGGCCTTCCTCAAACTCGATCTGCCCGGCTCAAAGCTCGTCATCGGTGACGGACCGCCTAAGGCCTCGCTGGAAAAGCAGTACCCCGATGCCATGTTCGTCGGCTACAAGTTCGGTGAAGAACTCGCAGCGCACTACGCTGGCGGCGATGTGTTTGTCTTCCCCTCAGTCACCGATACCTTCGGCGTCGTCATGCTCGAGGCCAACGCCTGCGGACTACCCATCGCCGCCTTCCCCGTCACCGGTCCGATTGACGTCGTCCAGCAGGGTCAGACCGGATACGTTTACACGGACCTCAAACAAGCGGCGCTTGATGCGCTCAAACTCGACCGCGAGCCCTGTATCGCCTTCGCCACTCGAAACAGTTGGGCACGTTGTGCCCAGACCGTGATCGATCATCTTGCGATCCGCGAGGGGCGTACTGCCGAAGCGAAACCATTGGAGACGGTCGAACAAGCTGAAGTCGTCAAGAGCGCTGTGGCTTAGGGACCTGGAAGACTCAACTACTCGCACTCGTATAAAACCGCAGCGCGTACCGCCAGAACAGTCTTGCGGTGATCATCAGCACCCCTGCGATCGCCAGGCCGCCGAGGACCCAGGCAAATTCGCCTCGACCAAGCAAGACATCGGCCGGCACGGTCGTCATGAACGCAACGGGCAAGACAAAGGTGAAGAACACGCGGTAGGCACCGGGGTACGCAGCGATGGGGTATCGGCCGGCTTCCAGCAACGCATGCATCGCGTGGGTGATGTTAGCCAACTTGGTAAACCAGATCGTCAGTGTCGAGAGCAGGTAGCCAAGCGCGTAATAGATCATGATGCCCGCGGTGAGGGGGACCAGCAGATAGAGATAGTTGACCGGCTGTACTGCCGGCTCAAGACGAAACGACGCGGCGTAGAAGATCAGTCCAAGCCCCAGGAAGATGTTGGGCACGCCCCAGATGGAGACTTTTCGCGCACTGAGCCAGAACTGCGAATCGATCGGCTTGAGCAGCACAAAATCGAGTGTGCCTTGGCGGACAAACTCACTGATCTGCTGGCGGTTGGGGGCGAGCAGGGTCTGCTGCAGCCCATCAAGCATGGTGTAGATGCCCACAACGATCAACGCCTGATTGAACGACCAGCCGTTCATCGCGTACTCGGTACGCAAGAGCGCCCAAAGCGCAAAGAGCCCACCGCCGAGCGACGCGAGGGAACTCAGCGCGGCAAGCGCAAAGTTCGCCCGGTACTCCATCTCGGCGGAGATGGAAGCAGACCAGAAAACCCAGAGTGTTTTCGAGTATCGCTTCACGCTAGGCCCCCATCGCCGAGTAGTGGTGCAGGCCACGCTTCCACAGCGCCCGGCTAACCAGCAGGAACGCGCCCAGCCAGCACGCGATCGTGATCAGGCCGCGGATGATCAGTTCAATGGGCATCGCCTCGGGCGGCGCCGCGATGAGCATGGCGGGGAACCAGAGCATGTAGGGGAACGGCGTCCAGAGAATGACCTCCTGCAACGCCGGCGGCAGCGTCTGGATCGGCACGATCATCCCCGAGAGGAAGATGTAAGGCAGCATGTTGATCGCGTCGAGTGCCGAGACACGCTCGATCCAGAACGCGAACATCGCGGTGGTGTACTGGATCAGGAAGCGCAGCAGGAACGCGAGGTAGCCACAGCCGATCGCGAGCAGGACGCGCCACCACTGTGGAAGCCACGGGCCCTCGTTACCAGCACCCCATAACGCCTCGGGAAAGATAAACAGGCTCAGGCCGATGAAGAGGATGGAGAAGGGCATACGCGTGGCCTGCTCGCCAACATGCATCATGATGAACCGCCAGGACGGATCGACCGGGTGTAAGAGCCACGCAGACAAGCGGCCGCTGACAACGTTGAACTCGAACTCGTAAATCACCCAGCAGATCGTGAGCTGGCGGATGACGAAGACCGCGATGAAGTATCGCGCCGCATCCACCGAGGTGAACCCCTCAAAAGCCCCGCTCGCCCCCGCCTGGACCCAGATGCCCATCATGATCAGCGGCAGCGACGTCGCTATCGCCCAGAAGAAGATCTCCGCGCGATACGTCGTCATCAACGCGTAGTACACGTTGAAGAAGGCTCTCGACATGCGCAGGGTGGGAGTCACAAGGTCGCCCCGCCGTGATTGTTCCCCGACTCAAACAGCCGCGCGATGACATCCTCGATCGGGGGGTCCGTCACCGTCAGGTCTTCGACATCCAACTCGGCCAGCACACGCCCGACCGTATCGGTCAGCGTCTCGCGTTGCACAAGGAGCCGAGCGGTCCGCCCTTCGTTGGCCTCGATCTCGCCGTACCGCTCGAGCGTCGCATCCTCCGCCGGCTCGGCCAGGTCGAGCTTGACCTCACGTAACGGGGCAAAGCGTTCGATCACACCCTCGAGTGATCCGTCGTAGAGGATCGCGCCCTCGTGGATGACGACCACGCGCGGGCACAGCGCCGTGATGTCGGCCATGTAGTGGCTGGTCAGCAGGATAGACGCCTGCTGCTCCTCGTTGTACTGCTTCAGAAACTGCCGCACCGCGGTCTGCGCGTTCAGGTCCAGCCCGAGTGTCGGCTCATCAAGAAACAAAACCTTCGGGTGGTGCAGCAGTGCCGCGACCAGCTCGCACTTCATCCGTTGACCCAGCGACAACTTGCGCACCGGCTGGGTCAGCTCCTCGTCAAGATCGAGCATCTCGGCAAAAACACCCACTCGACGCATCGCCTCCTTCTCCGGGATGCCATACACCGCGGCGTTCACGTGCAGTGAATCCATCGGCGGCAGGTCCCAGATCATCTGCTGCTTGTTGCCCATCACCAGCGTGATCTGCTTGAGCAGCTCCGTCTTGCGCTTAAACGGCTCATACCCAAGCACCTCGACCGTCCCCGCCGTCGGGTGAATCAGGCCCGTGAGCATCTTCAGTGTCGTTGTCTTGCCCGCGCCGTTCGGACCAAGGAACCCGACGACCTCGCCCGGCTCGATCGCCAGATCCACCGCCTTCACCGCGGCAATCTCACGATGGCGACGCTTGATGAAATGCTTGATCGTTCCCACGAAGCCCGGCTTCTTGTCGGCAACGCGGTACGTCTTACTCAGGCCTAGCGTTTGAATCGCGGGCATCGCAGGGATTCTACCTGCGAGCGACACGCTCACGCGCATGGAAAAGTTTCAATCCTCCAAATCCAACAGATTCAATCACCGGAGCGCTTACCGCGCAAGATCTCTCGGCATCATGACGTTACGGTGGTTGCCGCCGTTGTTGACCACCCAGGTATCGGTATCGTTGATGCTCCCGCCATTCACCTTGTAGGTGTGAACGCTGCCGTCCGCGTCTGCGAAATTGTTTGGCGAATCCTGTGAAGTGTCGAGGATGTGTCCGCCGAAGTCGTTGATTTCCGCAAAGTGCTCATACAACGAACCAGTGGGTGAGGGGTGGGTGGACATGGCCCCGCGGTACTGCGGCAGGCCGTGCGGAGCGAAATCACCGAGGACAAAATCGGAAGCGATCAGCGTGAAGTCTGCTTCGGTTTCACCCAGGGGCGACCATGTATCGCCGAGCCGTTCATACGCGCCGATGGATTCGTAGTAGTAGTGCTTCACGCGGTAGTTGTTGCCGGTGTAAAGCATGTAGCTGAGGATGCGGTCGTCCTGGTTGTTCTGGAAGAACTTCTCCGACTTCATCGGGCAGTGCATCACCGCTTCCTGGTTGTTGTTCTGCATGTAGTCGTAGTAAATCGGACGAAGGTCGTAGCCGTTGGTGCCGGCCTTGAAGATCTCCCAGTTACGGACCTGTGCCCCGGCCTGCATCGCCGTAAACCACGAGCCGCCACCTTCATACCTGGGTCGGCCAGCGGGGAAATACTCCTTGCTGTCGACCGCGTAGGAGAGTTGTACCGTCGCGATGCTGCGTACCGCGACCTGACACTTGGTGATATTTGCCGCGTATCTCGCGTTGCTGAGCGCAGGCAGCAGGATCGCGATCAACAGCGCGATGATGCTGATAACGACGAGTAGTTCGATAAGAGTGAAACCTCTACGCATGATGCACCTTCAAGAGTTAGAACAGCAGACAGGAAGCTGATTATAGCATCGGCCAGAATGGCTCAGAAGCCCTAGCAGGCAGAACCACTGCGCATAATGCCCCCAAAGTCAGTCCCTTGAGGCCGTATAACCGCTAGAAATGTCCCCCGTCGTCCCGAATCACCGCGCCATGTCTCTAGGCAGCAGGGCGTCTTTCCCTCGGCTGTGCCGGTTCACCACCCAGTTGTCGGTGTCGTTGACACTGTTGGCATTGACCTTGAAGGTCTGGACGCTGCCATCCGCATCCGCAAAGTTCAACGGCACGGACTGACTGTCACTCACGATGTAGCCACCCGCGTCGTTGATCTCGGCGAAGTGCTCTTCGATCGCCCCGTTCGGGGCGGGGTGCGCGACCAGAGCACCGCTCGTGCTGGAGCCAAAGGGCGTGAAGCTGCCGAACGCAAAGTCCGATGCAAGCATCGTGAACTCTGCATCATGCTCGCCCTCGGGCGACCAGGTATCCCCCATCCGCTCGTATGCGCCGACATTTTCGTAGTAAAAGTGCTTCACGCGGTAGTTGTTACTCGCGTAGAGCATGTAGCTGAGGATGCGGTCGTCCTGGTTGTTCTGGAAGAACTTCTCCGACTTCATCGGGCAGTGCATCACCGCTTCCTGGTTGTTGTTCTGCATGTAGTCGTAGTAGATCGGACGAAGGTCGTACTGCCCGGGGAAGAAGATCTCCCACGAGCGGATCTGTGCCCCAGCGGCCTGAGCATCGGTCCACCCGCCGCCGCCTTCGTATCGAGGTCGGCCCGCCGGGAAGAAGCCTTTGCTGTCGATTGAGTACGTCAGTTGCACCGCCGCGATACTCCGCACCGCGATCGAGCACTTGGTGATGTTCGCCGCGTATCGTGCCTTGCTCAGTGCCGGCAGGAGGATCGCGATCAATAACGCAATGATCGAAATCACCACGAGCAGTTCGATGAGGGTAAAAGCTTTGCGCATCTTGCTCCCTGTCACGGCCATCGGCAGGCGAAAGAACGAAGAGCAGCCATGAAAGACTCAACGCTCGTAAATCCCACGGAAGCATTCTGAAAGGTAGGAGCAGCAGCCCATAAGTCAATGGCCAAACGGGCCACTTGTTTGCGCCTTTGTGCCAAACTCGTCTTTGAGAAGCGTTTTGTGCTCCAGGGCGGTCAGTAAATCCGCCTTCTCACCTTTTGTCCGCCGCGATCGAACGCCAGCACCAGATACCGCAGCGCGTCGCAGGCATGGTCCGAGCCCTCTTTCAGCGGGTTCTCATCGTTGGGGCGCTTGGGGTTGTAGCGGTACTTTTGCAGCGCGGTGATCAGACCCGTGCATCGCGGGTGAATGCGGAGCAGCCCGTGATCCATCCGCCGCATCACCGCCTCGATCCCCAGGCGCAACGGGGCCCGGGGTGTGCGCACGGCACATCGCGCCTGACGCAGCACATCGACCTCGCTCACACCTGTTTGGCTGGACCGCTGCTTGCCCGCCGGGTCAACGGCCAGCGCATCAAGCCTGGCCAACTCGGGAAGCCCGTGCTCCCGAGCCATCGTATTGGCCGCGTCGAGGTTGTGGCTGATGATCCGCTCGCTGGCGATGTACTCGCCTGCAAGATGCAGGATCGCCTCGGGGCCACGTCTTAACGCCCATGCCCAGAGAATCACCGTGTCGTTTCGCAAACCGAAATCCATCCCGCCGTACCACACACCTGCTTCTCCAGATGTGTTCGACTTGAGCCAGGGTTCCGCATCTTGGACCACATCATCGGGGTCAAACGATTGATAAACCGCCGAGCGCGTGGCCGGCCGCTTGCACATCATCTCTGCTTGCCACAAACCATCACTGAGCCGACCACGCTGATGAATCAGGTCCTGCACCGGCAGGTGCCCGCTCGCTTGTTTGGCTCGGCCCCGGCAGTCGTCCCAGACCCTGCATCCCTCGCACGCGATCGCCGGCGGGCATGGGGCGACGACATCCATCGCGTTCCAGTTGTACAGCCGATGATTCGGACTGCGGGTCAACTCCGACATCAGGCCGCCGACCTCATGCATCGTTGAGAGCGCCTCGACTCGGCCGGGCACGACCCGTTCGCCGCACACCGCCGACCGCGTGACCAGTTGTGCGGCGTCCCACACCTCACGCTTCATCACATCGACCTCGTCGCAGCGCAGCACCTGAACCCGCGTGCCGCGCACCGACTTCTCGCTACAGGTCAGTAACTCGACCCGGCTGCCGTTGTGCAGCACAACACCCCGGCGTGTCGCAGGCGTCGCCAACACACCGCCACGGCTTCGCAGGAGCGGCTGATCTAAAAACAGTCGGATGTGCTCATACATCTTCTCCGCCTGCTGCAGCGAACCGCCCAGGATCCGAATCTGAATGCCCGGTTTAAACAACAGGTCCAGCAGCGTCGCCGCCGCACCGAGCATGGTCTTGCCCCCGCCACGGTTGGCCCACACCACCGCGTCACCCGGCCGATCAAAAAAGCTGTCTGCCAGGTATTCAAACGGCCCGCCGACCTGCTCGGCAGTGCGTGCAGCAGGCAGACGCAGACCGAAGCCGACTTCAGCAAACTTGCGAAGTGCCTCGGGCGTGGTGGGGCGCAGCGTCTGGAGTTGACGCAACCTGGCGCCGGGTCGTCGTTGGGATTGGGTCTTCATCATGGGTGATTGCTTTGCGATGGATCCCGGTCAGAGCAGGAAGCGTGAGCGAGTGCTCTGATGCGGCGGCGTCAGTCCTGATCCGTTGGCGCGGGGACCGACATCGCTCGGGCCAACGCATCGAACGCCTCGTCCGCTTCCGGTTCGCTGTCGTTCAGGCTCTCTGCCCGGGTTAATTCGGTTTTAAGCAGATCCACACAGGCCTTGCGGACCTGCTCAGCCGAGAGCGTCTCGTCCTCTGCCGTGGCCTGGCCGATCAGACGCGTTGCAGCAACCAGCCGATACCGCGACAACAGTAACTGCGTCTGCGCATCGGCCAGCACACACAAACCCGAAAGCAGCCGACGGGTTTTGGGTTCAGATGCCCAGTCCACGAGAGCATCGAGCGACAGGTCGTGCACCTTGGCAAACGAGAGGATGTCGTGCTCCGCGCGGGCAAGGTCAACCAGCATGTCATCCGGATCAAATGGCTTGTTCATCTATCGCTCCTTTCGTGGATGTTGAGCAGCGCCAACAGCGCCGTCTCACGCGACGAGCCATACTCGGCCAGCTTCTTCTCGACTGCTTGGCGCTGACTCGGCAAGACAAAGAAGTTCAAGCACACGGGCAATTCATCCATCGCCACCGGGGCTCTGGGCGACGGTGCTGCAGCATTTAATTCAAGCAGTCGTTTGACTCGGCCGATATCCTCGGGCAATCGCTGGGCCAATTCTTTGACCTCCATTGATTCGCGCAGCTTCCCGAGCAGGGCAGCACGCTTACGGGGGTTATCCTCGCCACGCATGCGGTTGAGCGAAGCGAGCATGACCAGCGCCTGCTCGTCGTCCACATCCCAAACCACCGCAGTAACCTCGGCATACCCAAGACCTTTGAGCACGTTCAGCCGGTGATGGCCATCAAGGATCTGATAGGTCTTAGCGAGCGGGCGTACGATCAGTGGCGGGTAGAGCCCGGTGCGCTGGATCTCGCTGGCAAGCTTGTCGAACAACGCCTTGGGCATCTGGTTGCTGTTGTGCGGGTGTGCTTCAAGCCGATC
>JBMZAP010000055.1:0-20983 GCA_049611445.1 Phycisphaeraceae bacterium
TGTGGGGAGCCTTTCTCCAGAGACGCGACGTCGTCTTCGTCGATCCATGCCGAGGCAACGGATCCACTGAGTAACTGGGCGGTGCTCGCAGGCATCTCAATGACAACGCGTGGCGGCTTGCTTGGATCGACAAAGGCTGCCGAGGCCAGTTTGACGGTGCCGGTGCGTTGCCTGATTTTTACATCTAAGGGTACGGCGAGAATTTTTTCGAAGCTGACGTTGGCTCGCTCGGGGCTGACGCTGGTGACGTTGATACCAAGCTGCTTAAATCGGTTTGCCTGCTCGATCTCCTCGGCGAGGTCGATCTCCATTGCCTGCAGGTCCTGGGTTTGATCGATGGGTAGTTCGATCTCGACAGGCTCATCATTGGCATCATCAAACTGCTGGAATTGGCCATTGGACCCATCGAAATCGACGAGCACGGTGATGGGCTCACTGGGCGACAACAGCCCCTCGGCTCCATCGGGCAGGACGAACTGAACACGCACAGGTTGTGCGGTGTATGCCTGTACGTTTGCGTCCTCGGCATAGAGCCAGACCAGCACGGCAATCACCGTGACGGTCACAAGCGTTCCAATCTGGCTCAGCAGGTTCTTCATTGTTTATCTGTTAGGCCTAGATCAGGCCGCGGGTTTGTCCTTGCTGTCCGTTTCGGGCTGTGGTGGGATTGGCGTCTCTTCTGCTTCACTGGGGCGGTCGTCGAGTTCGACTTTCGTCATGCCTTCACTCAGCGCGCTGCGGAGGTCGGAGACGCTCAGGCCTCGGCGGAGTTGGCCTCGCTCGGCGATGCTGATCTTGCCTGTTTCTTCGCTGACGACGATGATCAGCGCGTCCGCTTCATTGCTCAGGCCCACGGCCGCGCGGTGTCGGCTGCCCAGTTCCTGTGCCATGTCGTTGCCCTCGGCTAGAGGGAACTGGACGCCCGCCGCAACGATGCGGTCGCCACGGATCACCACGCCCATGTCGTGCAGTGCAGAGCCAGGCCAGAACAGCGTGTTCAAGAGCTGCCGACTGACTTCGGCGTCCAGCCGGGTGCCTGCCTCTACGATCCCTTTCAGGCCGACCTGTCGCTCAATGGCCACGAGCCCGCCGATCTTGTTTCGGGAGAGATAGTCGACCGATGCGCACAGTTCTTCCACTACGCGTGCCCGTCGCAGGCCGCTTCGGCCAAACCAGCCGCCCTCACCGATCCGGACCAAAGCCCGGCGGAGTTCGGGTTGGAAGACGATCACCAGTACGAAGGAGATGAACGCGAGGACGTTGGTATAAAGAAAGTTGAGGCGTTCGAGTGTTTCGCTGCCCCCGGGAAAGATTCTGAGCGTGAGCGTGCCAATGATCATGATCAGGGCGACACCCCAGACGACGCGGGCTCCGCGAGTACCCTTGAGGAAGCGGACAATGAGGTAGACGACGACCCAGATGACAGCGAGTTCAAACAGGACCGCGAAGGGCTCGCTGCTGAAGTAGCCTTGAATGCGTTGCCAGACTGCGTCGATTCCGTTCTGCAAAGCGTGCTCTTGGGGCCAGGGGCGCGGTCAGGGGGGCCGTTCCTTCGGCAAATCCGGAGGAAGGCCTGTTTTCGGATTCTATCGTCGGATTCGCGCGGATTGCGTTCACGCTGGGTTGAAATCCGGATTTTGTATAACCAGACCGATAAGATCGCTTGTTCATGGCGATGGGGTTGCATGCATGGCCTGTAATCGCGCCTCGACTATACGTGTGGGGCGAAACGGACCTTGGATACAAAAAAGCCAGACACCTTGCGATGCCTGGCTTGATCTGTCGTTTTTACTCGTTTAATCAGCGAGCGGCTTGGGCATTGTCGGCCAGCAGCAATTGCTCGGCCTGTTCTGCTGCGGCGGTACCCTTGAAGCTGTTTGTGATCGATTGGAGCTTCTGCTGGTACTGCTCCTGCTCACGCTCCGAGGGATTGCCGAGCCCGGCAAACCATTCCTTGAGCTTGGTCAGTTCGACACTCGCTTCGTACTCGCCCTTGGCTTGTCGCATTCCTTCCAGGCTTGCGTGCTTACCGAGTACTTTCCGGGCCGCGAGGGAAGACTCGCGAGCATGGGTCAGACGCGAGATTTCAATCAGCATCGCATAAGCATCGACGTATTGCTCACGCTCGATCAGCTTCTCACCCGCTTCGACTGCGTCAAGCAGTTCGGTCGAGAATGTCTTGATCGCGGCAGTCGTCTGATCGGTGTAGTCGGTTCGTCGGGCGAGGCGTTGCATGTCGTTCAGTGGCATGCGGGCGTCACCGTACTGTCCGCCATCGATGAACTTGGTGGCCAGTTCAGTTGCCAGTCGCCAAGCGACGCGGTCGTCTTCCTTGTCCAGTTCCTGCTTGGATTTCTTGGCAGTGGGCAGGCCCTTGAGTTTTGAAAGCTCTTCAAACTTGGCCAGCGATTCATCGACATAGCCATCGAAGTAGCGGTCCTGTGCGTCCTTGAAGTCAGCGGCCGCACGCTCCTCAAGCTTGCTGGCAAGCTCCTTGAGCGCACCACGCACTTTGGTGCTGCTGCCCGCGTTGAGCTCGTCGGCTTCCTTGGCGACTTGCTCGATCTTGTCGTAGGCGGTCTGAAGGTCAGCGTTCGACACGGTGGACCCTGCCGCCTCAACTTTGGCAATCGCTTTTTCGACGGCGTTCGGCCCGCCACAGCTGCCGCTTTTGCAGCTCTTGGCCAGCACATCGCCTGCGGTGAAAGTCATCGGTACTGCAATCAGGCCGGTAATGAGGATTCGCTTAGCTAGGCTCGATCGGCTTTTCATCATTAATTCCCATCGTCGGAAGTTAGGTCAGGTGGTCATCGACCTGTCCTTAGATCGATCATCTGACCAGTTAGTTCCACAAATTGTAAATGATTAAATGGTCAAATTCACTGTCTGAGATGGATTTTGCGCCATTTAGCGCTATCAGCCATCGCTGACCATGATTTTGTCTGCCGCCGACAGGCCAAGCGTTATCGGTTTCCGCCTGCCAACTTGTACGGTTACGGCATCAGCCTCTTCGCTTACCTGCACAATGTGAAGTTTGGCGTCGGGCACTAAACCCAGTGACTCAGCCAGTTTAAGAAAGCCTTTTGCTGTATCGAGCAGTCGGCCTACAGTCACGCGCTGCCCAGGCTTGCACCGGGACAGTGGGCGCATCGCGACACGCCGCATTTTCCCGTTTGCGGGGGGGATGGGTGAGCCGTGGGGGTCCGCGGTGGGGTGTCCCAGCAGGGCGTCGAGCCGGTCGAGCACCTTCTCGGAGACCGCGTGCTCGAGCACCTCCGCCTCTTCGTGCACCTCAGACCAGTCCAGCCCCAGATGCTGGACAAGGAAGGTTTCGACAATGCGGTGCCGGCGGAGTACGCCCAGTGCGAGCTTTTCGCCTTTAGCGGTCAGCCTGGCGCCGCGGCGAGGGGTGTATCGCATCAGCCCATCTTTAGCGAAGCGTTTGACCATGGTCGTCGCCGTGCCGGGCGTCACGCCGAGGCTCTCGGCGAGTTGGCCCAGCGCGATCGGCGCACGATCCTCGCTGCGTTGCTGGAGTTGGTAGAGCTCTTTGAGGTAGTTCTGGGCGGTGGTGGTCTGAGTCATGGTTGACAGCCTTCATGCATCAGCTAAGATTGCATGCATGATAACTTTGAATATTCAAAATGCAATCTTGGCCTGCTCAATAATTTGTGCCTGTCCCTTGCTTGCGGACGAGTTGCTCCCTGAGTCGGCGGGGCAGGCCCCCATGTCCCGGCAGTCGATCGAGGATGCGGGTTTTGCCTTTGAGGCAACACTCATCGCAGATACTTCCAAAAACATCAGCGGGGGCGTGAATGCCGCCGGGACCTTTCGTCATCTCTTTGACTTCAATGTCACAGTAGACCTGCATTTGTTGGCGGGGATCGAGGGGGCGCGTTTCTTTGCGGACTTCCAGACCAAGGAAGGCCAGGACGGCTCGGTCGAAACGGGCGACTTGCAGGCTTACTCAAATATCGATGGGCCGGACTTCACCGCGCTCTACGAGGTCTGGTACGAGCATGTTTTCCTTGAGGGCGATGCGCGGATCAAGCTCGGAAAGATGGATGCCAATTCCGAGTTCGCGTTCGTCGATTTTGGTGGTGAGTTCATCCACTCTTCTCCCGGATTCAGCCCGACAATTTTCATCTTGCCGACCTACCCTGACCCTGCATTCGGCGCAGTGGGCTTCGTCGGTGAAAACGATGGCCTTTACGCCGGATTCGGCCTGTTTGATGGTGCTTTACAGGAAGGTGTCCCGACAGGCACGCGTGGGCCAAAGACACTCTTTGGCGATCCTTCCGACCTGTTTCTGATTGGCGAAGCCGGCGTGCGATGGGGCGGTGATGCGGGCGGCATGCCCGGTCGCCTGGCCATCGGGCTCTGGCACCACACGGGAACATTCGATCGTTTCTCAGGTGGGACTGCATCCGGGGCGACCGGCTTCTATCTCGTCTTTGATCATCTACTGCACAAAGAAAGCGTGGAGCCCGACGACACGCAGGGCATCGGGCTGTTCGCGCAGTTCGGTTTAGCGGATGAAGACCTGAGCGCGATTGAGCATCATCTCGGCCTTGGGATCCAATGGGAGGGGGCGCTTCCTGGTCGAGATGAAGATGTGCTTGGTCTGATGGCGAGCTACGCAGGTCTCAGCGGTGAGCCGGGCGCGGGTTTTACCGAGGACGCAGAACTGGCGATCGAATTGTTTTACTCGATTGAGATTTGTCCGAACCTGTCGCTCAAGCCTGATCTGCAATACATCGCAAACCCCGGCGGGGCGGGACTTGACGACGCCTGGGTGCTGACGCTTCGTGTTGAAGCTGCGTTTTAAAAGTCGTATTTGAATAACCAAATTAAATTTATCAGTGATTCACAAAGGAATGGTTATGAAACGTGTCTTGATGGGATCGCAGAGCGGCTTTGCCGGTCTATTGCTGACGTCTCTTTTCATCTTGGCTGGTTGCGGCAACCCCGACGCCTCAGGTGACGATGGCCGATCGACCGTCGTCGCGACGACCACGATGATCGAAGACCTCGCCAACGTCATTGGTGGCGAGGAGGTCAATGTCATCGGCATCATGCGTACTGGTGAGGATCCGCATGTCTACGAAGTCAAACCCAAGCACGCGACAGCGATCAAGGAAGCCGATCTCGTGCTGTACAACGGTCTGCACCTTGAGGCGACGCTCGACACAATCGTTAAGGAACAGGCCAGTGGTGTTGTTGTTGCCCTGGCCGAGCAGGATGGCATCGACCCGATCATCGGCAAAGAAGGGCTGGAGGTCGCGGCTGACCCGCACTGCTGGATGGATATCAGCCTTTATAAGCTCTACGCCACCCGGGCTCGAGACGCCCTGGTTGAGGTTGCCCCTGAGCATGCGGACCTGTTCGAGAGCCGTACCGCGTCCTATCTGAATGAACTCGATGAACTCGAAGCCTGGGTCGTTGAGCAATTCAATACGGTGCCCGTGCAGCAACGCGTCATCGTCACTGGCCACGACGCGTTTGCTTACTTCGGCAATGCCTACGGCATCGAGGTTCATGGCCTGATCGGTATCAGCACCGAGCAGGAGCCCAAGCCGCAGGACATCGAAGCCCTCAAGCAACTTATCCGGGAGAAGGGTATCAAGGCGATTTTCCCCGAGAGTTCGCTTGGCGGCAGCCTCAAGGCCCTGATCGAGAAAGTTGCAAAGGATACCGGCGCATCGGTCGGCGAAGAACTGCATAGTGATTCTCTTGGAGAACCAGGTACGGATGCGGCAAGCTACATTGGGATGATCCGTCACAATACTTCGACAATGGTCGAGGCGCTCAAGGGAGCCGGCGAGTAACGCATGATTGATCAAGCGAGCATGACGCGTGATGGGGAAACCGCGGCCGTCTACGCCGATGGCGTGACGATTGCGTATGACGCCAGGCCTGTGCTGCGCTCGGTGTCATTCAGCGTGCCGCGCGGCGGGATGGTCGGTGTCATTGGGCCCAACGGTGCGGGCAAAAGCACGCTGCTCAAGTGCATGCTCGGTCTGATCAAGCCCGATTATGGGCAGGTCGAGGTGTTCGGTCAGCCTGCCAAAGAAGCCAGGCGTGAGGTTGCGTATGTACCGCAGACCGAGGCCGTTGACTGGGATTTCCCCGTAACGGTCGAGGATGTCGTGCTGATGGGGCGGGCATTAGAAGGCTTTTTCGGCTGGCCCGGCCGAAAGGACCGGGAGCGCGCACAGCACGCGCTCGATCAGGTCGGCATGACCCGTTATGCACATCGGCACATCAGGCAGCTCTCCGGCGGGCAGCAGCGACGCGTCTTCCTCGCGCGGGCGCTCTGTCAGGAGGCAGAACTGCTGCTGCTCGACGAGCCCTTTGCGGGTGTCGATGCGGCATCTGAGCACGCAATATTCACGCTGATTGATGACATTCGTGATTTAGGCAAAACCGTGATCGTGGTGAACCACGACCTGTCGATTCTTGAACGTTTCGATCAGGTACTGATGTTGAATCAACGCGTGATCGCGCACGGGTCGCCGGAGACGGTGGTTAACGACGCGAACCTCTCGGCAACTTATGGCGGGCGGCTGGCGCTGCTCGATGAGGCGGACGAAACACTCCGTCAAAGGATTTCAAGGGATGACCGGCACATTGCTCGCACAGCTACAGATTGATCCCAGCCAGGTCCTGGCACCTTGGGCTCATTGGCTCCCTCAGACGCTGGGCAGCATGTTCATTGGCGTGACCTGTGGCGTGCTGGGCTGTTTTGTCGTCTTGCGACGCATGGCGTTGATCGGCGATGCGTTGTCGCACTCGATCCTGCCGGGCGTCGTCGGGGCACTCTTGCTGTTTGGCATGGTCGGCGCGAGCGAGAAATGGCTGCCGCTGTGGCTGCTGGGTGGGGCGATGGTCGCGGGGCTGCTCACTGCAGTGATCATCAGTATCGTGCACCGACACAGCAGGACGAAGGAAGACTCGGCAATCGGTATCGCCTTCACCGCGATGTTCGCGCTCGGGCTCATTGCCATCAGTTCGCTGCCGCGCGGCACGCACTTCGACCTCAAGTGCTTTGTCTACGGCGAACCCCTGGCCATCGCCTCACCGGACCTTTGGCTCATGGGCATCATCTGTCCGCTTGTGCTGATCATCGTCGCGCTGATGTATCAACGCCTGAAACTGATTAGTTTCGATCCGGTCGGGGCCAGCGCGCTGGGTGTGCCGGTGCAACTGATCCACTATCTCCTGATGGGCATGCTCGCAGCGACCATTGTCGCGGGGATCAAGAGTACGGGGGTCATCCTTGTTGTCGCGATGGTGATTACGCCTGCCAGTGCGGCCTATCAACTGACCAACCGTTTATGGGTCATGCTCGTCCTTGCCGGTGCGATTGGTGGGGCCTCGGCGGGGCTGGGCATGTCCCTTGCGTTCACGGTCAACGCGCCGACCGGGCCATCGATGGTCGTCGTGGTCGTGATCCTCTTTATCCTTGCGGTTTTATTCAGTCCGAGCCATGGCTGGGTCTTTGAACGACTGCGCAAACGTAAACTCGCACAGCACGTTGCACAGGAAGACGTCCTCAAAGCGGTCTACCGACTCGGCGAGCAGCGTATCGATAACCCGCAGCCCGTTGGCGAGGAGACCGGCTTGTCGCCTTCGCGCATTCGTAAGTCGATCGCAAGACTCGTGCAGGAAGGTCTGGTGCGCACCGTCGATGGTGTGGCCGATCTGACCGATGCGGGGCAAAAGCATGCGCAGGAACTGGTCCGTGCCCACCGTCTATGGGAGACCTACCTCGTTAAGGAGGCGGGTGTCGATCCGTCTGTTGTGCATGATCAGGCCGAGCGTCTCGAACATGCCCACGAACTGGCCGAAGCACTGGACAGGAAACTCGGCAAGCCCGAGACCGATCCGCACGGCTCACAGATTCCGCGGGGTTAGGAAACCCGTGGAATCACTCTGCCGAAGTTTCAGATTCGTCTTCAGTAGATTCTTCGCCATCAACGGCAGGTGACGAGCCGCCTGAGGACTGGTTGACACTTGGCGGCGGCACCGCCTGTGTCGGTACAGCCTGCACGGGTGACGAGCTGCGTACCGAGAAGAAGAAAATGGATCCCATGCAGGTGAGAAGCAGAAGCAGCGTACCGACCGTCAGAAAAATACCGAGATTCCGTGTCGCGGCACCCTTGGGCTGTGAGATCCCAACCTTGCGGAGGTCTGCGCCGCATTCCGGGCAGTTGACACCTTGGAGTCCTCGTACGGCATAACCGCAGCCGCCGCAGGACATCTCCCCGTTTCCTTTTCCTGATCCGCCGGTGATCCAGAGTGTGATCCCAACGACCAGGGCCGCAAGAACCAGAAAGATGATGAAGAGTTCAAGGAAGCCCATCCTCGTATGATAGCGAGCAGATCCGACGTCCCGCTACTATGCCCGCAATCATGACTGACAATGTCGCAAGGATTATCAACGTCACGAAGGTCTATCAAAAGGATAAGGCCGCACCACCGGTCCATGCCCTGCGCGGTGTGGATCTGGACATCCCGCGTGGTCAGTACCTGTCCATCATGGGCCCGTCGGGTTCGGGTAAGTCCACATTGATGAACATCATTGGAGCCCTGGATCGTCCTACCGAGGGGCAGTACATCCTCGATGGTGATGACGTCGCGAAGATGGACGATGAAAGCCTCAGCAAGGTTCGGGGCAAGCGGCTGGGCTTCGTCTTTCAGGCGTTCAACCTGATCCCGCAATTGACGGTGCTCGATAACGTTGTCGTGCCTCTGTTCTATCAGGGGGTTGAGGCGAGCGAACGCCGCGACCGTGCCGAGGCCGTATTAAAGAAGGTTGAACTAGGCGACCGTCTGACCCACCGCCCGAGCCAATTGTCGGGCGGTCAGATGCAGCGTGTCGCCATCGCGCGGGCTTTGGTGAATGAGCCCAGCCTGCTCCTGGCCGACGAGCCGACGGGCAACCTCGACACGAAAACCGGCGACGCGATCCTCGAACTTTTTGATGAACTGCACGCTCAGGGCCTGACCATCGTGATGGTCACCCACGACCCCGAGATGGACAAGCGCTGCGAACGGGTCGTGAAACTGCTGGACGGCCTCATCAACGAAGACATCGCGGGCGGGAAGATTCAGATTACTGCGAGTTGATGTTGAACCGCCAAGGCGCGAAGGCGCCAAGGAAGGCAAAGCGATTATTCAATAGATTCAATTACTTTTATTGATTTTGAAGCGATTAAAAAGTCAGTGGCTTTCTTCAGTATCGATTCATGGGTCGCTTGAATTTGAATGAGGTCGGGGTCTTTAGTCGGAACATGGATATCGATTTCTTCTTTCAAGTCGGGCCGCAACCTTGCTTGCAATTCTCGCCATGATTTAGGATGGCGATGATCAAAATCACCCTCTGGATCAAAGTCGCAACCTTTCCCCCATACCGCCTCAACGACACGGCCAAAATAGGGCATGTCTCCAACCACTCGAGCGAACAGTTTGTATGAAAGCAATTGATTTGCCTTCCTTGGCGCCTTTGCGCCTTGGCGGTTCAAACCCGAACTCTCTAAATTCCATCCGCCTCTTCATACGCCTTGAATTCGCCTCGCTCCGATGCCTCGGCAACGTATTTCTCGAACTCTTTGTGCTGATAGCTGATGAAGATGAAGGCGTGCTGAAGGGTGAGCCACTCGATGTCGGTGGGGTCTTCGCCCAGATCTTTGCGCATGCGGTTGAGTTCGGCCAATAGGGGTTCGGGTTTCATGCCCGCATCATAGAACAAGCCAACCGCGATGTCTCACTGATGTCGCTTGGCGTTTTTCAGCTCTGCCGCGCGGTGCGCCTTGAGCATCTCCAGCCCAAACGCCTGACCCATCGCGAGTTGGCCCTTCGTGCTGTAATGCACGGTGTCCTTGAGCAGTTCCATCCCCTCGGTCGGGACCATCCAGATGTTCTCGACAGCACGCTTATTGCCAGAGCGGTGATCGACCTCGGCCATGCGCTGCCGGATCAAGTCACGCGCCTTAAAGCGCTCCAAGGCAGGCTCGTGAGGCAGGACCTGGCCGAAGACAAATGGCACATTCTTACCTTCTGCAAAATCGGATTCGAGACGCTTTTTAAACAGCGCAAGTGATTGGTCGTACCGGCCCGCCGAGATGTCATGCTTCGCATCGGCTTCGCCCTGCATCCAGACAATGCCGCGCACATGGGGGGTGTGGCCCTTGTCTTTAAGGCTCTTCAGCGCGGCGGTGACGTGGGCGTGCAGGCGTTTGTAGTGCAGGCCGATGTTGGGGTCTTCTGGCGAGGTGCCGGGGTAGAAGGTCGTGCGGTTCGGGCCGGGCTCGGGGCCGACCCAGCCGCCGCCGTTGGCTGTAGGTTTGGTCCAGCCGGCATCAAGGGGTTGGCCGCTAAGGGCAAACTTGATGATGAAGATATTCGATCGCTTGGGGTTGTTCTGCGTCATGTAATGCGCGAAGCCGACCTCCGGCCCGAAGCGTCCGCTCTTGCCATCCTTGCCTGCGACAAGTGATTTGTACGCGCCGCCTTGGTAGATGAAGGCACCTTCGACAGGCTGCTGCCACATTTCGGCAAGCTGACTGGCTTGGCCCGAGCCGGCCATGTTGGACTGGCCTGAGAGGAGATAGACGTCCACCGTAGGCGGGTTCTCGGCAGCATGGATGGCAGACGCTGCGAACACGGTGTGCAGGATGAGGGCGATCCAGGCGAGGAGTAGTAGTGAGTTGCTTCGCATCGCATCATCTTACCGTGGCGATATGCTAAGGCGATGAGCAATGAACTGATCCTCCGCACTGCTGGGCCAGGGGATGTTGATCGGCTTGCCGAGTTGATCCATCGCTCAACGAATGCGTGGTACCGGGGCAAGTTTGGGTACGAGGTGTTTGCGTGTTCGCCTGAAGATGTTCGCCTGTTTGTAGAGACCTATGAAGCGCTCGATCCGGGGCAGTGCCTGTTGATTGAAGATGTGCAAGCCGGGGCACTGGCTGGCTCATGTTTTGTGCATCCTCGTTCGACGCATGTCTCGCTAGGCATCCTCAATGTGGATGAGCCTTATTTCGGCAAGGGGGTGGCACGTCTGCTCGTGCAGGCGGTTACGGATCAGGCGGACGCCTTGGGCCTGCCGACACGGCTGGTATCCAGCGCGATGAATCTGGACTCGTTCTCGCTGTACTCGCATGCGGGCTTTGTGCCGTATGCGTTTTTTCAGGACATGCTGATCGATGTGCCTGAGGTCGAACCCGCGATCGAGGATCCGACAGTGCAGGCCGTTCGCGAGAGAGTACGCCCGGCGATACAGGACGATGTGCCCGCCATTGCCGAATTGGAACGCAGGCATCTGGGGATTTTGCGCGCTGAGGACTTGTCTTATTTCGTCGCCAACGCGAACGGCTGCTGGACGACGCTTGTGGTTGAGGGTCCGGCGGGGGGCCTGTCCGGCTATCTCGCTGCGATCGACCACCCTGCGAGCCGGATCATCGGGCCCGGGCTGGCGATTGACGAGGCGTCGATGACGGCACTGCTGGCAGGTCAACTGGGCCAGCATCCGGGGCAGACCATGCTGGCCGTTGTGCCCAGTGATTGGCCCGGCCTGGTTCATCAACTCTACCGCTGGGGAGGGCGAAACTGCGAGACGCATGTCGCCCAATGCCGTCCGGTGTCAGGAATTGGGTCGAAACCGGGCGTGTCAGGGGTCTTTCTGCCGACATTCATGCCTGAGACCGCTTGATCAGCAGGCAGGTGGCCAGTATTATCCGTACATCCGGATAGATGGATAAAGGGATCGCCATGCATATTCAGGACGTGTTCGCCAACAACAAGACGACATTCTCCTTCGAGTTTTTCCCGCCCAAGTCCGAAGCGGCTGCAGAGGCGTTGTACCAGTCGATCGCCGAGCTCAAAACGCTCAAGCCGTCATTCGTATCGGTGACCTATGGGGCAGGTGGTTCGACCCGGCAGCGCACCCATGACCTGGTCATCCGCGTGCGAAGGGACTTGGGCGTTACGACGATCCCCCACCTCACTTGTGTCTGCCACAGCGAGCAGGACATCGCGGACATTCTCCAGCGTTATGCCGAAGAGGGGGTCTGCAATATCCTTGCGCTGGGTGGGGACCCACCGAGAGATTTAGAGAGTTACAACAAGGCGGACGACGCGTTCCAGCATGCGGCGGACCTTGTGGATTTTATACGTGGCTTTGAGGGAGGCGGCGACAGCTCGGGCAGAGGCTTTGGTATCGGTGTCGCAGGTTTCCCGGAGGGGCACCCGGCTACGCCCAATCGTCTGGTGGAGATGGACTACCTCAAGGCGAAATGCGACGCGGGAGCGGATTACATCGTCACGCAACTGTTCTTCAACAACGACGATTTCTACGACTTCCGGGAGCGATGTGAGTTGGCAGGAATTACGATCCCGATCATCGCGGGGATCATGCCGATCACCTCTGCCAAGGGGATGAAGCGAATGGCTGAACTCGCTGCGGGTTCGCGTTACCCGGCCAAACTGTTGAGGGCGATCGGTCGCTGCGGAGGCGATGAAGATGCGGTCAAGCGAGTCGGCGTCCACTGGGCGACCGAGCAGTGCAGGGACCTGCTGGACAATAAGGTCGCGGGCATCCATTTTTATACGCTCAACCAGTCCGGTGCCACGCGGGAGATCTACGCCAACCTCGGCGTATCTGACAGCGTAGCGCTGGGCGGCGGCGGTGCGTCGTAGGCGTGGAGATACCGCTATGTTTCGCCTCGTCTGTTTTGCACTGGCCGCACTTGTTGCATGTTCGGTACATGCCGAGTCGGGCGCTGCGTCGATCACGCCGCCCAATATCGTCTTCATCCTTGCCGACGATCTGGGGTACGGCGACCCGGGGTGCTATAACGCGGACTCGAAAATTCCTACACCGAATATTGACAGGCTTGCTGCACAAGGCATGCGGTTTACCGATGCGCATACGCCGTCGTCGGTCTGCACACCGACACGCTATGCGTTTTTAACCGGGCGATATACGTGGCGATCTCAATTGAAACGCGGCGTTTTATGGGGTTTTGATAAGCCCTTGCTCGAGGACGAGCGGGTGACGCTCCCAGAGATGCTTCGCGCAACAGAGTCGCAATACGCAACCGCTGCGATTGGTAAATGGCATCTCGGCTGGACGTGGATGGGTAAGGATGGCAAGCCGATCGACCGCCGTTTTAATCGCAGGGAAGGTGAGAAGGCCGTTGATTTCGTTGACTTCACCGAGCCGGTCGCAGGCGGCCCTACCGAGCATGGATTTGATATTTACTTCGGTGACGACTTGCCGAACATGCCGCCCTATACGTTTATTGATAACGACCGTTTAACTGTATTGCCCACGGCCATGAAGCCGAACAGCATGTTTGGTGATCCCGGCCCGATGGCCCCTGACTGGGATCTCCAAACGGTGCAGCCTGAAATCACGAGCCGCGCGATCGAATACATCCTGAGCCGCGAGCAGCGAGGCGAGCCTTTCTTTTTGTACATGCCCTTGAACATCCCACACACGCCACTGGTGCCTGACGATCCCTATGTCGGACAGAGCAAGGCGGGCATCTACGGCGATGTTGTTGTTCAGGTTGATGCGATCGTCGGGCGCGTGATGAAGGCGCTTGATCAGGCAAAGCTCACAGACAACACGGTCGTGATATTTACGAGCGACAACGGCTCGCCAGCACGGGATGGTCACACGAAGCCGACCGATGGAAGCCTGGTGATGGGGGCGACCCCCGGGACCGTGAAGACAAAGTACGGCCACGACCCCAGTTCGCCTTGGCGCGGGATGAAGGCAGACATCTGGGAGGCAGGTCACCGCGTGCCGCACATTGTGCGCTGGCCCGGCGTGGTCAAGTCGGGGACAACGAGCGGTCAGGTGGTTTGCCTGACTGATTGGTACGCGACGTTCGCTGAAGTGCACGGCATGAAACTTGAAGACGATCAGGCGGAAGACAGTTTCAGCCTGTTGCCGATTCTTAAGGGGGTGGACAAGCCTGTGCGTCAATCCGTGATTCATCACTCGGGCAACGGCACGTTTGCGATTCGCGGGGGAGACTGGAAGCTCATTGAGCGAAATCTTGGCTCGGGGGGGTTCAGCAAGCCAGGAAATGTCCGCCCAAAGAAAGACGGGCCGCAGGGGCAGCTCTACAACCTGAAGGACGATCCCAAAGAAACGACGAACCTCTGGCTGGACAAGCCAGTAAAAGTGAAAGAACTCCTGGCCGAGCTCAACGCGATCCGTGAGGCGGGTCGGAGCCGGTAGATCCCCGAATCAAGTAGAATCTGTCTATGCCCGGATCGATTGTGCCATTGCCGGTGATGCTCGAGGAAGAAGATCGCAAGATCTACGAGGCCCTCGAGCCGCCGAAGACCATTGTTGTTCGCTACGGATATCAGCGGAAGATCGCGGAATTGCCGTATTCCGGTGACGCGAAGCCCGGCTGTGGGTCCAAACTCGTGGCCGTGACGCCGCGCGGAACCGAAGTCGTCGAGATGCTCACGACTACCTGCGGCAACTCCGGCTGCGGCAAGAGCGTGTCACGCGACCAGATGCGTGACTACATTGAGAAGTCCGGTGGCAAGCAGTTCCCATTTACGAATCAGGGCAGGGTCCTCCGCGTCGCAACGATCGATGATCTCAACGAGAATGCCAAGCTCGAGGCAAGGCGGGCTGACCTGGTTCGGCTGTGCAAGTCTCTGATCAAGGAACTGAACCTTGACATGAAACTGGTTGAGGTCGAGTCGATTCTGGGTGACGAACAGATCTCGTTCTTCTTCCTCTCAGAAAACCGCGTCGATTTCCGTGAACTGGTTCGCAAGCTGGCGAGCGAGTTGCATACGCGCATCGAGATGGTGCACGTGACCGATCGTGAAGAGGCACGCCTCGTTGCTGATTATGAGAAGTGTGGCCAGCATTGCTGCTGCAGGCAGTTCCTCAAGGTACTCAAGCCCGTGTCGATGCGCTCAGCCAAGGTGCAGAAGAATACGCTTGACCCGCAGAAGATCAGCGGTCGATGTGGGCGGCTCATGTGCTGCCTCAGGTACGAGGATCAGACCTACAGCGACCTGAAGAAGAAACTGCCACACCGCAAGTCGTTGGTCGAAACAATCGACGGTATCGGCATTGTGCTCAGCACGCAGATCCTGACCCAGCTCGCACTGGTCAAGGTCGGCGCACAGCCACCCGCGGCTTATCCGGTCGAAGACTTACGCGTGCTGGACAAGGACGAAGTCAAGGCTTGGCGCGATGAGCACGGCGATCCAGTTGAAGCGGCGAAGAATCCTGGCCGACCACGGCAGGAAAGCCGGCCACGTAAGGGCGGGCCTCGCGATAAAAGCCAGGGTGGTCGAGGCCAGGGGGGCGATCGTAATGACAAGCGCGGCGAGCGTGAGACCAAGCCGCGGCGTCCCAAGCCGGGCAAGCCACTGACCGACAAGGAAGTCGAGTCGAAAGAAGGCGACAACAGCGCGAAGTTGCCAAGTAAGGGCTATGAAAATAATGCTTCGCAAGGCGGTGGCGAGGGCGAAGGTGGCGGCAAGAAGAAAAAACGCCGACGTCGACGCCGACGCCGAAAAGGCGGCGGTCAGGGTGGTGATCAAGGCCCATCTTCCGGCGAATAAGCAAAATATTGTTGTGGCTTAGTCTTCCGGCAGTGCTATCTGTGGCTGCGCCTCCGGCTCCTCAATCGTGATGAGCAGCACGGTCCGGACGGGCTGGCGGATTCGCACGCCGGTCAATAGCGTGCTGCCAAAGCTGGTTGCAAGTGGGGGGGCAACGCGTTCATAGCGGAGACCTGGCGGCAGGATGTCGAGTTCGTCCATCTCATCCGCTGATGGATTATTTGCGTCTGGCCCATCCTCGAGATCATCTGTGCCGCGCAGATGTGCCGGCGGTGCCGCGGGGTCGTTCGGATCGGCTTCAGGAAGGGCGGTCGAAGTCTGCAGCGAGACACGCCCGGGATCGGCTGAACCGCTTGGGTCGTCTTCTTCGAGGACCTCACCCATCGGCCAAGGCCAGTGCAGGCCAACCACCGCGACCTGATCCTTGCCCAGTGTCACACGCAGTGACAATTCTTCGAAGATACGGCCGTCCTTTTCTTTTTCGAATGGGTCGCGTGGGATCAGATTCAGTGGCGAAGGGATGTAGTGTTGTGGTGTCAGTACGAGGGTGTGTCGCCCGTCTTCACTGGTTTCAATCTTCGCGAGCAGACGAAGCGTACTGTTCTTACCGCCTTGGACCATCTCGACCTCGCGTGGTCGCGGTGGTCGGGTCAGGTCCATTTCGAAGCGAAGATCGCTTCGCAGCCTCGGCGTCTCAATGATGGACTGCGGATAGGTGCTGCGATTAATCAGCATTCGACTGAACGCGACAGGCTGTGGCATGACCTCGGAATAGGCGTCGAGTTGATCACGCTGCAGCAAGCCGATGCGCATGCCGTTGCCACGCCAGATGCCGCGTGTTACGGGTGGAACGAGTTGTTCGTTAATGATCGACCAAGCATCGTCTGTCGACTCGTCGAGCGGCACATCTGCTTTGCGGATCACCGCATAGACGCCTTTGGGTTTCTCCGGGCCTTCGTCGCCAAAGCCGGGCAGTGGGATCTCTTCGTCTTGTTTTGGTGTAGTCTCGCAACCCAAGAAGGCACATGCGAAAAGCAGCAGTGCAACGACCCTGAACAGGTGCCATGGTGCCTTTCTTCCAGTTCGCATGTCGCGGGTCCAGGTCTTCATTCGGACCCTCAATTGTACACATGTCAGGCAGCGTTTTTGCTGGTGATGGAACAAAAAACAAGCCCCCAGCCATGATTTGGCCGGGGGCGTTGTTTTCGCAAGGGTTATGGGGCGTTGGCCCCGTGCAGCCTTGTTATCTACTCAATCCCAAGAGGATTAGAGCTGATCCTTGAGAGCCTTCATCGGGCGGACCTTGACGGTCTTGGATGCGGGCTTGGGCTTCTGCTTAACCATTTCGCCGGTGAACGGGTTGCGGACGAGCTTGCCGCCCTTGACCGCAGGCTTCTTGACCAGGGTCATCTTCATCAGGCCGATGAAGTTGAACGAACCCTTCTTCTTGACTTCCTTGACCATGACGGCCGTGGTTGCGTCCAGAACGTCGACGATCTGCTTGCGGGTCAGGCCCGTTGCGTCAGCGACGGCCCGGTAGACTTCGCTCTTGGTCATGGGCTTTGCGGCCGCGGCTTTGGTTGCTTTCTTCTTTGCCATTGTGGTGCTCTCCGTAGCGTGAGAAACGAGTGTCGTCCTTGAAATGGACGGGGTCTAAGCCGAACGTTTCGGCCTCCGATGACCCGACTATCGCGGATTCTTCCTATATTCCTTGACTTTTTCAACCGAGGCTCTCAAATTCCCCTTATTTTCAGGCAAATTGTGGATAACTTGCGATGCAATGCCTCGATCGGCCGGGTTGTCAAAGTGGCAGGATATCCCTCTGTCGGGTCCCGTCTGGCAGCACAAAGGGCCCCTCTTGGCCTGAAAATGGCGTTTTTTGTGGTTTCTCGCTGGCACAGCACTTGCCCTATGTAGGGAGGAAACTGGGCTGAGGTGTGCGTCCGCAGCCGGTCATCCAATGAAAGGAAATCAATCATGGGTAAGACAATCGGAATCGACCTGGGCACGACGAACTCCTGTGTCGCTGTCATGGAAGCGGGCCAGCCCAAGGTCCTCATCAACAACTCCGGCAACCGGACTACGCCGTCCATCGTTGCCTTTACGGATAAGGGTGATCGCCTGGTCGGCCAGCCTGCGCGTCAGCAGCAGGTGACCAACCCGACCGGCACGATCTTTTCCATCAAACGCTTCATGGGCCGACGCCACAGCGAAGTGACCGGCGAAGAAAAGATGGTCCCCTACGAAGTGACCGGCGGGGCCGACGAACTCGTCAAGGTCACCGTCAAGGACAAGACCTACACCCCGCAAGAGGTGTCGGCGATGGTCCTGCAGAACCTCAAGAAGACCGCAGAAGACTACCTCGGCGAAAAGGTCGACAGCGCGGTGATTACCGTGCCGGCCTACTTCAACGACTCGCAGCGACAGGCAACGAAAGAGGCCGGTGAGATCGCGGGCCTGAAGGTTGAGCGCATTATCAACGAGCCGACTGCCGCAGCATTGGCTTACGGTCTGGACAAGAAGAAGGACGAGAAGATTGCTGTTTTTGACCTCGGCGGTGGTACGTTTGACGTCTCCATCCTCGACATCGGTGAAGCGGACGGCACGACCGTCTTTGAAGTGCTTTCAACCTCTGGTGATGGCCACCTCGGTGGTGACGACTGGGACGAGGCGCTGATTAACTATCTGGCTGACGAGTTCAATCGCACCGATGGCATCGACCTCCGCAAGGACGCGATGGCGCTGCAGCGTCTCAAGGAAGCAGCAGAAAAAGCCAAGTGCGAACTCTCGACCGCGCAGAGCACAACCGTGAACCTGCCATTTATCACGGCAACCAATGAAGGGCCCAAGCACCTTCAGATCACAGTCAGCCAGGCGAAATTCGAAGAGATCTGCGATTCGCTGTTCGAACGGATCAAGCAGCCGGTCCTCACCGCCCTTAAGGACGCGAACCTGTCCACCGGTGATATCGACGAGGTCGTCCTGGTCGGCGGCTCGACGCGTATCCCGAAGGTGCAGGAGATTGCCAAGGAACTCTTTGGTAAGGAGCCCAACAAGTCGATCAACCCGGACGAAGTCGTCGCACTAGGTGCTGCGATTCAGGGCGGCGTACTCGACTCGGGCGGTGACAGTGATGTGCTGCTCCTTGATGTGACTCCGCTGAGTCTTGGTATCGAGACGATGGGCGGCGTGATGACCAAGCTCATCGAGAAGAATACGACGATCCCGACCAGCAAGAGCCAGGTCTTCTCGACCGCCGCAGACAACCAGCCAAGCGTCACGATCCATGTGCTGCAGGGTGAGCGAGAGTTCTCCAAGGACAACCGCACGCTCGGGCAGTTCGACCTGACGGATATCCCGCCAGCCCCGCGCGGTACGCCGCAGATCGAGGTGACTTTCGAGATCGATGCCAACGGCATCCTCAACGTCAAGGCGGCCGACAAGGGCACCGGCAAGGAAAGCAACATCGAGATCACCGGCAGCTCAGGTTTGAGCGAAGCCGAGATCGAGAAGATGAAGCAGGATGCTGAAGCCCATGCTGAGGAAGACAAGAAGGCTCGCGAACTCGTGGATCTGAAGAACCAGGCCGACCAGGTCGTGTTCCAGACGCGCAAGCAGCTGGAAGAGCACGGCGAGAAGGTCAGCCCGGAGATCCGCGGCAAGATCGAAGCCTCGCTGAGCAACGTCGAGGAAAAGATCAAGGGCGAAGATGGCGAAGCCATCCAAGCGGCGCTGACCGCGCTGAACAACGACGTGCAGGAACTTGGTAAGGCGATCTATGAAGCCAGTGCCGCAGAAGGCGGACAAGCTGGTGGCGAAGGATCGGCCGAGTCGGCCGGCGGCGACGACTCGTCTAATGACGACGATGTGATTGATGCGGAATACGAAGTCAAGAACTGAGACTTCGATTAAAACGTCAAGCCAAGCAAGCCCGTCACGTGTTGTGGCGGGCTTTTCTTATATGCATTTGTACGAGTCGTGCATGAGTGCCCGCCTGTGATCGCGATTTATGTCCACTCATGTTCTCGCTGCCTGATCACCAGTAGGCTCAAAGCGCTTTGAACCCTGTGATTAAGCTGCGCTTCGGAGCGCTACGAACTTCATGCCCTTGCGATCGACACGCTTGGTGAAGCCCAGTCGGTGGGTTTTGTCCAGGGTCTGTAGGAGTTGAAGGTCGTTTCGGCCGTGCAGTTCACCGATCAGAACTTCGGCGTTGGCGATCAGTTCTGGTGGCGCGCCTTTCAGGGTCGGCCACTCCGCACCTTCAGCGTCGAGTTTGATCAGGTCCACGCGATCGATCTGGTGTTCTTTTGCGACCTGCCGCAATGTGGTGACCGGCAGGCTGAGCGAGCAGTCGCCTTCGCCCCCGCCATGGAATCCCCCGCCGCCGAAGTTGCGCGGGTCAGTGGATCGTTCGAAGGTGAAGACGCCCTCTGCGTCGCCGAGCCCTTTAGGGATGATCGTGACACGGTCGGCGTAGGGTTCCAGGTTTCGCCGGAGCAGTTCCAGATTCTCGGGTACCGGCTCGAAGCAAAAAATCTTTGCGTTCTGATAGAGCGTCAGGTAGTACAAACTCGTCATACCGATATTGGCACCGACATCGATGATGACTTTCGGATCAATCGATTTGGGTGATCGGTACTCGGACTCTTCGCAGAGAATCTCACGAGCGATCATCAGGTCGAGCGTGCCGCCCCGCAACCAGAACGAGACCCGCTTGCCGTTAAGCTTCGCGGTGAGGCGGTGGATGCCTGACTCGGGTGCGTGGCGAAGAAACGCGCGTGTTGCCGCATCACCGGCCCAATTACGGACCTCCTGGCGTGATGCAATTGCTGTCATTGCGCGGCGGGCAAGTGTCGTCAACATGCTGAACCTCGATCGCGATTGAGTCCGGTCGTCACTTCCCTATCGTCAATCTGCAATTTGATTGAACAGCAAATCGCTTTAGATCTTTACGCGAAATGCCGCATCGCCTGCGATATGGATTGTTCGATTGCCATCTTGCCGGCTAGATCCGCTGCAGCACAGCCTGCAGGTCGGCCCAGACTTTCTTGCGGTTGTCAGGCGTATATGACCGCAGCAGATATGCCGGGTGAAAGGTCGGCATGATCGGGAGCGTCGGATCGGTGTGAGCGAACTGCGACCACTGTCCTCGGAGGCGGGTGATGCCGGTGGTGGTTTGCAGTGCGTATTTGGCCGCTGCGCCGCCCAAGGCAACCAGCGCGGTGGGGTGGATGATGGCGACTTGGCGTGCGAGGTAGGGCCCTTGGATGGCGGCTTCTTCCGGGGTTGGCGTTCGATTGCCAGGTGGACGGTACTTGACGACGTTGGCGATATAGACCTGCTCGCGTGCAAGTCCCATGGCGGT
>JBMZAP010000056.1:0-20923 GCA_049611445.1 Phycisphaeraceae bacterium
GTAAGCACGGACGAAGTCTTTGCTGGGTCGCTTGTCGATATTGCGTAGCGTCGGCACCTTGTGTTTGCCCAGCTCCGCGGTGTACACCTCGCTGGCATATCCCGCACTTCGCAGGAATCCGCCGAGGCCTTCGTCGATGAAGTCTTCGCCATCAGGGTTGATGCGGCGGGGCTGCGAGTAGAACGGGTTGTCCGGGTTCTTGGGGGTGCCGATGTTGTGGTAGGTGAAGTCGGTGAATACGGGCGCAGAGCCATCTTCGCATTCTGCGCTGGTGTGGCAGAAGAAGCACGCGGCCTTGCCATTGAACAACTCAAGGCCGAGTGCTTCCTGCTCGGTGAGCGTCGCCTTGCCACGCAGGACGAAGTCGTACTTTGAGGTAAACGCACTGACTTCTTTCGATCGTTCGTAAGCCGCGATGGATCGGCCGATGAGTTCGAACGTTGCCTCCACATCATCCGGCTTAAGCGATCCCTTACCCCAGACGCGTTCGAAGAGGTCGGCATAATCCGACCGCGCGACCCGTCGGATCACGTCCTTCACGTCGTTGAGATTCTGCTCAAGATCGTTGAGAAAGGGCTCAGTCGCCTGCTCGACGAGTGGGTCGCCGAGGGTTTGGCCTGTTGCACGCCCGTCGCAGAACAGTCCGCCGATCCATCGGCCACGTCCGCCATCTGTGCCTTCAAAGTGCAGTACCGGGCTGCCGCCGGCGTATGCCACCGAGGGCGGCTTGCGGTTGCCTGAGCGCTCTTCCACGGCACCGGGCACGACCGCGCCTGCCGCGTTGATCTCTGACGATGGGCTGGTAAACCCCGTCCCGGGATCGTGGCATGATGCACAGGCCTGCCCACGCGGCATGGAGAGGTTTTCGTCGAAGAACAACTGCTTGCCAAGTTTTTCCGTTGGATTGAGCGGCCGCTCCTGTCTCGCTTCGTGCTCGGCCAGGCGTTGCGCATCACGCTCAGGGCTGCGTTCGGTTTCGCGTGGCGGTGGCGCGTCAAGGAACCCTTGCGTATCCGGCCTCGGCTTGGCGCTTGCCGTTTGATGCTGCATCAACGTCGTGCCAAATAGAGATACCGAAACGGCGAACAGGAACAATCCACACAATTTTTGTGTTGTCATGACAAGAGCTCCTTTGTAAGTGGACGGAGTTAGGCGGGTACGCACGGATAGCAAACCGACCCATTGCAGGCCGGCACAAATGCTCGCGTCATGATTACTCGCACGCATCAGTGGGCGATGCCGCGACTTCTACGTGCAATCGCACAGGGACAAACGCAAAGATTGCTTCGCTATTGCAAAAACAATTTACGTAATATTGAAAACACGCTGTTTGTATTACATGCGCCTTCGTCAGTAAGCGCATCAAGGCGATCGCCTGATGCCTATGGCGACAACGCGCCGACGGCTTCTTCATCCATGATCTTCACCAGCTCGTCCTGCAGACGCCGAACGGTCGCTCCTGAAATATTGCGGGCCTGTCCCAGGCCATGGCCGTTGACGAGGATGCTGAAGGCGAGCACGCGGGCGGTTTCGTTCGGACCGGCGTCGGGATAGACGAGGTAGCCTGAAAGTGCGCTAACGTGGTTGATCGTTCCGGTTTTGCAATAGAGGTCGCCGATGAGCAGGGGCTTGTCATCTTCGGTGAATCGCTTATTAATTGAATCGCGATTATTCGGCGTAGCCATCGAGGCGATAAACGGGCGGAAGTCTTGACTGGTCGCCTGCACACGCAGCACTTCGACTAATGCACGTGCGCTCACGCGGTTATCACGCGACAGGCCTGATCCGTCGGCCAGTTTGATCTGTGCGGCGAGAGTCGGATCCTTGATACGGCTGGCGAGGTATTCACGCACCGCTGCGGCACCGTTTTCAAACGTGCCCGGCGCGCCGGTGATCGCGTGGCCGCTGCGCTTGAGGATCGCCTCGGCATACATGTTCTGTGAGTCCTGATTGACGCGATTGAGCACGGCCTGGAGCGTCGTGTTCAGTTTGTGCAGGACTTTTCCATCCGGCAGGCGTTGATCTTCCGCGGGCCGAACGACTTCGCCGACGGTGATCTTTCGCTTGGCCAGTTCGTGTTTGAGCATCTCGCCGAAGACCAGCGCGGGGTCATGCATGGCGACGTCTTGTTGTTGTCGATTGCGAATGGTGCCTCGGAAGGCCAGGCGGTTGGAATCAGGACTGGTGATGATGTCCCACTGATCGGCCCGGCCGGTGCGTAGTCGCATCTCGGTTTTCACAAATGGGCCGTAGGGGTAGACGGTGACGCGAGCGTCCTGTCCGGTACGTGTGGGGCTTGCATTGATGCGGAAGCAGTTGTCGAAGAAGTTGACGCCCATGACCTGAGCGCAGTACCACTTATGCAGTTGGTTCTTGGGCCAGGTGGGATGGACGCGCTGGCTGGAGCCTGACTTGAAGATACGGTCGTCAATGATGAGTTGGCCGAACTGGTCGAACCCGGTTTTTTCGACGGCATCGAGCCACCACCCGAGCATCTGGTCTACGTTGTAGCCCGCGTCTTCGAGGACGTTGGGCGAGCCGAAGGCCGGGTCGCCGTCGCCTTGCACAACCAGCGCGGGCAAGCCGTCGCCCCCAGGCGCTTCTTTGTTGGAAAGTAGTTTGAGCTTCGTCGTGAAGGTGAAGTCCTTGCCGAGGGTGTGCAGCGCGGCAGCGGAGGTGACCAGCTTCATATTGGATGCAGGGATCATCTCGCGGTCGTCATGGATCTCGGTCAGTAGCAGGCGCTCGCCGATATCCATCACGCAGATGGAGACCTGGGTGCCGCGGAGGTCGGCATTGGCGATATGGTTGCGCAGAGACGACTCCATCTCGGCGGCGGCACTTGTGGGCAGCAGCGCGAGGATGAGCAGGAGGAGTTGGAGCGATCGGTGCCCTGGCCGTATTGGCATGTACCGAGTTGCTGGGTATGTAAATGTACGTTTGGGCAGCATGGATTTCGCCTGATCAGTCATCATTCTCTGGAGTCTATCGGCCTGAACAATGGGCGGGCCTTGAGAAGCTTGTTCGCGCATGAAAAAACCCACACCAAGAGGCATGGGCTTAGGTTGGAGCCGTTTTAGGGCCTGCTTACTCGGCGGGTTCTTCGATATCGATGTCGTCAGGTGAAAGTTCGATACCGCCATCATCACCCTTCAGGTCGCCCATGGAGTGGACCCACTTGCCGTCCTTCTTGACCAGTTCAAACTCGTCGGTTTCGGAGTTGCCGTTGCCGTCCACCGTGGTGGCGGTGACGGTTGCCTTGTCGCCGTCGATTTCTTCCTTGTCGATGGTGATGGACTTCACGCCGCCGTTGGCTTCGGCTTCCTTGGCGGCCTGCTTGACGAGGGTCTCGATCTTGTCGTCGCCGAGGTTCTCGCTGAGTTCAGGGACGAGTTCCTTGACCTTTTCGGCGTCGCCGGCTTCCATGGCGTAGGTGAGATCCTTAACGGCGTCGCCCGGGGTTCCGCCGCCACCGCCGCAGCCGACAAGAGCGAATGAACAGGTCAGTACGAGTGCGGTAAGAAGATGTTTCATGATTTATCCCTTTCGTTGGAGTGTTGCCAAATCGTTTCCAGTGCGTCGCACCGGGTAAAAGCATCGGGGAGGATGACCGGCCCATCCACGAGCACGGTCGAAATAGAACGGACGATTGTATCAGGCCAGTCAAAGCCCGCCTGTTGATAGGCGAGGTAGATCATCTCGCTGCAATACATGGTTTCATGCTCGCCAAGATCGAAGTCGCCATCAAACGGGACCGCCTGCTCAACGCAGTTGATCGCATACGCCGCGGCATCCTGAGCGAACTGCTCGGTTTCTGCATTCTGTGCTTTTATCCGCATGACTTGCACGGCCACATAACCGCGCTCGGCCAGGAACAATGACAGCGGGATGCGTGCGACCTTGTCGCCAACACCGCCATCGCCTGCACCCTTGGGGGCAGCGTGGATGACGAATAGGCCATTTGGCGTGACCTCGATCATGCCGACGTGCGAGAAGCGGTTCCCCTCGGTGAGCGACATGACCATGCGCGACTGAAGCGAGACGCCACCAGCCACGATGATGTCGCCGGTGCGCAGGTCGATATCGCTTGGTATTGCAATCGGATCGACGCGTGTGGGATCGGTTGCGCGTTGGATGGACCAAGCGGCAATTCCCCCGCTCATGATGGTGATGCAGACGAGCGCAGCGAGCGCTTTCTTCCACCGCTTGTTGAACAGGTTGCCCCCTCTGGCTTTCATGCGAGCCATTGTACTGGGGCGGGGTTGTCAGCCTTGTGAATCTTTGGCCAGTGATTCGTAGTGGTGGGCATAGAGTTGGTGCATACGATCGGCGGTATAGGCCTCCAGCAGTCGTTTTCGGCCTGTTTTGCCCAGCGTGAGGCTGGCGTAGGGCGCGTTGGGAAGCAGTTGCATGATGCAGCCTGCGATGGATTCGGGGTCGCGCGGTGCTGCGAGTAAGCCGGTCTTGCCGTTGTCCACGGCCTCGGGGTTGCCGCCCACATCGGTCGCGACGATCGGCTTGCCAGCCGCCATGGCTTCGAGCAGGGTGACGGACAAGCCCTCGCTCAACGAGGTGAGCATGCATAGGTCTGCGGAGGGAATGAGCTGTCTTGCGTGATCAACCGCGCCGGTGAAACGGACCGCGTCCTGCAGGCCCAGTGACTCGGTGAGTACCTGGAGATTGTCGTGCTCTGGCCCATCGCCGACGAAAACGAGCAGGGCATCGGGCAGTTGTCGATGCACAATCGACCAGGCGCGTAGCGCGGTGGCGTGGTCTTTGACCGGATGCAGGCGTGCAACCTGCATCACGACGGGGCGGTCGCCGGGGATACCGAGTTGTTCGCGCGCCTGGGCACGGTCCGTATCGGTCGGGTCAGGCCCGGGGTTGATGCCGTTGTGCACGACCGCGATGCGACTGGCAGGCAGGCCTTCGTTCTTGATCAGTGCTGTCTTGACGAATTGGCTTACGGCAGTGACTTGGTCGGTCTTCTTAAGAAGCAGTTTGTTGGCCAGCCTTCGCTTGAGCGATGTGGTGTCGGGGACATGCCGGCCGTGCTCGGTAAACAGGACTGGCGGTCTCGAACGGGTCACCCCACGCGCCAGCGCGCTGTAAAAGAAAGGCGTGTACTGATGTGCGTGGATGAGATCGACCCGATGTCGGGTCAGTTGATCGTGCAGCCGCCTGGCCACCGCACGGTCCAGCCCGGGTCGGCGGTCCAGCACTTCTATGGCAAACCCCTCGTCTGCGAGTTCATCGGCCAGGGGGCCAGGCCCATCGAGACAGATAAAAAGGAAGTCGAACCGGTCTTTCAGCCCGCGAGACAGGTCTGCAGCCAGAACCTCGGCCCCGGCCCGATCAAGACGGTGCAGCACGTGAGCAATGATCGGGCGGTCTTGGGCCATGTCCCTTCAATGTCGGCTGGTCGGCCCGCTTGAGCACCGTTCAGGATTTACAATCTTTCCTCAACCCCGCGCGTGCCTTCAGGGCATTGATCGGATATACTAAAGTGTTGGTAATTTAGCATTAATTTAACTAATAGAGAGAGGATCCACGCTTGGTTGGGCCGATGCAAACCATCCGTCTGTTCGTTGAAGTCGCACGCTGCCGCAGCTTTTCAAAAGCTGCGGAGCTGTTCGGTATCAGCCAGTCGGCGGCGAGCCAGCGCATCGGCCAACTCGAGCGTCGTTTGGGCGTCAAGCTCATCGACCGTTCTGTGCGTCCTTTCGAGTTGACTCAGGCAGGTGAGTTGTACCTCGTTGGAGCAGCCGACACGCTTAGCCGCTTCGACCGGATGGAGCGGGAAGTCAGCTCGCTTGGGACCAGCGCTGAAAGGCTTGAGGGCACGGTCCGAGTTGCCGCGATCTATTCCGCAGGGATTGATCTGCTCAGCCAGCTCCGCGACCGGTTCGTCAAGGAGCAGCCGGGCGTGCAGATCGAGCTGAACTACCTCAAGCCGGACCAGGTGCACCAGGCCGTACTCGACAAGCAGGCGGACCTGGGGATCGTATCGTTCCCCGACCGGTTTGCGAAGGTCTTTGTCGAGCCGCTTCGTGAAGAAGCGATGGCGGTGATCTGTGGTCCGGGCCACCCGCTGGCGGATCGGAAGACGGTCGCGGCCAACGAGCTGACCGGTCTGGAGAAGGCCGGCTACGACGCTGACCTGCCGATCGCCCGGCACCTGCAACGCTATCTGAAAGAAAACAATGCGACCCCGAAGGTCTCGCACCGCTTTGATAATCTGGACACGCTTAAGTCGGCGGTCACCGTTACGGACCGCTTCGCGATCATGCCGGTGCGTTGTGTGCAACGCGAGGTCGATGCGAAGTCCCTGCGGGCCATCCGACTCACGCCCAGACTGACCCGGCCGATGGGCGTGCTGACCCGCTCGGGCAACGACGATCTGGCCCCCCCGGCCAAGGCCTTCCTGAAAGAACTCGTCAAAACCGCCGGCCCAACCGCAGACGCCACCCTGCGAAAACCGGCAGACGCCTCTCGGTAACACCGCCGCAACCTCGGCTTCCGCCGACCACCAGCCCCGCGGCACTGAATAACGAAGTACCCCAAGACCCACGCGGCAATGACCGCCTAAAGCATCAATCCCTAGCACTATGCCCCAGCCCTCGAACGCACAAAACGACCGCCTGACCGCACCCAAGGCAACGGGGCTGTACGACCCCGCCAATGAGCACGACAACTGTGGTGTTGGTTTCATCGCAAACGTTAAAGGCCAGCGCTCGCATGCCATCGTCGATCAGGCCCTCACCATGCTCTCGCGTATGGACCACCGCGGCGCATGCGGCTGCGAAACCAATACCGGCGACGGCGCGGGTATCCTCACCGCCATCCCCCACAAGCTTATGCGCAAGGTCGCGCAAGCCGATTTGGGGATCGATCTTCCGGAACTCGGCGACTATGCCGTTGGCAATATTTTCCTGCCGGTTGATGAAGCGGCCCGTCAGGTTGCTAAAGACACATATGAGCAGAAGCTCACCGAACTCGGCCTTAACGTGCTTGGTTGGCGCAATCTGCCGACCGATCCCACGGGCGCGGACGTCGGCCCGACCGCACTCAAGTCGATGCCTGCGATCGAGCAGCTTTTCGTCGCGTGTCAGCCGGGCACGGATAACGATGAATTTGAGCGTACGCTCTACCTCGCGCGTAACCGTGTGATCAATACCCTGCAGAAACCTGACTGCATCGTTCAGGACGGCAGCTTCTACATCTGCTCGCTCTCCTCACGCACGATCGTTTACAAGGGCCAGCTCACCTCCGCCCAGGTCCCCGCGTTCTATGCCGACCTGCGTGACCCGGACTACACCTCACACCTGGCGATGGTGCACTCGCGCTTCAGCACCAACACCTTCCCGAGTTGGGACCGTGCTCAACCCTGCCGCATGATGAGCCACAACGGCGAGATCAACACCGTTAAGGGCAACCGCAACTGGGCCTCGGCACGGCAGGGCCTGATGCAATCCGACATCTTCAAGGACGATCTCGGTGATCTGTTCCCGATCGTCAACCGTGAGGCGTCTGACTCCGGCGCGTTCGACAACGTGTTGGAGATGCTCTACATGGCCGGCCGCACGCTGCCTGAGGTCATCATGATGATGATCCCCGAGGCGTGGGAAGGCCACGAGCAGATGAGCCTGACCAAGCGCGCGTTCTACCAGTACAACGCAAACCTGATGGAGCCTTGGGACGGGCCGGCTTCCGTGTCCTTTACCGATGGCAAGATGATCGGCGCGTGTCTGGACCGAAACGGTTTGCGCCCGTCGCGTTACTACGTCACTCACGACGACCGTGTCATCATGGCCAGCGAGGTCGGCGTCGTCGATATCGAGCCGGACAACGTCAAGCGCAAGGGCCGACTTGAGCCGGGCCGGATGTTCCTTGTTGACTTCGATCAGGGCCGCATCATCCCGGACGGCGAAGTCAAGGACGCCATGATCAACGCCCGGCCGTACCGCGAGTGGTTGGCCGAGCACCAGCTCAAGCTGGACGACCTGCCCGGCGCTGCGCCTCAGGCCGAAGAATCCGACAATGATGAACCGCCGCGTATGGACGAGGGCGGTATCGAGCCGGCACTACTGAAAAAACTCCTGGCCTTCGGCTATACGATCGAGCACCTGCACACGGTGCTGCTGCCGATGGTACGCACCGGCAAAGAAGCCTTGGGCTCGATGGGCAACGACCAGGCCCTGGCCGTGCTCTCCGACAAGCCGAGACTGCTCTACGACTACTTCAAGCAGTTGTTCGCTCAGGTCACCAACCCGCCGATCGACCCGATCCGCGAGGCCTGCATCATGGCGCTGGACACGTACCTCGGCCCCGAGGGCAACCAGCTCGACACAACGCCCGCGCAGTGCCAGCGTCTGCACCTTCGCTCGCCCGTGTTGACCAACCCACAGATCGAAGCGATCAAGAAGCTCAGCGACACCTCGTACCACGGCTGGTCCAGCGCGGTGATCGACACGACCTATGAGGCTTCGGCCACTGATGATGCGGCAGCACTGCAGGCCGCGCTCGACCGCATCTGCGACGAGGCGACCCAGGCGATTGAGGCGGGCACGCCACTGATCGTGCTGTCCGACCGCGCGGCAGGCACCGACCGGATGCCACTGCCAGCGCTTCTTGCCGTCGGCGCGGTGCACCACCACTTGATCCGCACTCGATCGCGCACGAAGGTCGGCCTGGTCGTCGAGTCTGCCGAGGTCCGTGAGATCCATCACTTCTGCACGCTCCTGGGCTATGGCGTTGATGCGATTAACCCTTATCTCGCCTACGAGGCGCTGCACGCGCTGCGCGACCAGGGCAATGTCGACAAGAACAAGCACTGGACCAACGAAAAGCTGGTGCAGAACTACATCAAGGCCGTGGACTTCGGCATCAAGAAAGTGATGTCCAAGATGGGCATCTCGACGGTGGCCAGCTATCGCGGTGCCCAGATCTTCGAGTGCCTCGGCCTGAACAGCCAGGTCATCGATCGCTGCTTCACCGGCACGGCTTCGCGACTGCAAGGTGCGGGCTTTGAGGTACTCGCCGAGGAAGTCCGTCGTCGGCACACGCTCGCCTACCCCAAGCGCGACACGCGCGAGGCTGGGCAGACCCACCCCGAGTTGCCCAACCCCGGTGAGTATCACTGGCGGCCCGAGGGCGATGCCCACGCTTACAACCCGCAGGCCATCGCGTCGCTCCAGCACGCCGCCCGCAACAACGCCCGCGGCGCCTATGACCAGTTTGCCAAGATCTGCAACGAAGAAGCGGCGAGTCGTGCAACGATCCGCGGCCTCTTGAAGATCAAGTCGGTTGAAGCGTCCAAGCAGATCCCGCTGGACGAGGTCGAGCCAGCCAAAGAAATCGTCAAGCGCTTCCGGACGGGTGCGATGTCACTCGGTGCACTCAGTAAGGAGGCGCACGAGACCCTCGCGCTCGCGATGAACCGCATCGGCGGCTACTCCAACTCCGGCGAAGGTGGCGAAGACCCCAACCGCTTCAGCCTCGAGCAGTACGACGATGGCAGCACCAAGTCCAAGCGATCCGCCATCAAGCAGATCGCTTCGGGCCGGTTCGGTGTCACGAGCTACTACCTCGCGAACGCAGACATGCTGCAGATCAAAATCGCCCAGGGTGCCAAGCCCGGCGAAGGCGGTCAATTGCCCGGCTTCAAGGTCAACGACTACATCGCGCGGTTGCGCTACTCCACGCCCGGCGTCGGCCTGATTTCTCCGCCGCCGCACCACGACATCTACTCGATCGAAGACCTCAGCCAGCTGATCTTTGACCTCAAGAACGCCAACCCCGCCGCGAATGTCAGTGTCAAGCTTGTTGCAGAAGTCGGCGTCGGTACCGTTGCGGCGGGTGTCAGCAAGGCCAAGGCCGACCACATCCTCGTGTCGGGCGCTGACGGCGGCACGGGTGCCTCGCCGCTGACTTCGATCAAGCATGCCGGTTTGCCATGGGAACTCGGCGTTGCAGAAACACACCAGACGCTTGTTCTCAACGACCTGCGCTCTCGTGTCCGACTCGAAACCGACGGCGGCATGCGAACCGGCCGCGACGTCATTGTCGCCGCGTGTCTGGGCGCAGAGGAGTTTGGCTTCTCTACCGCGCCGCTCATCAGTGTCGGCTGCATCATGATGCGCAAGTGCCACCTGAATACCTGCCCGGTCGGCGTCTGTACGCAGGACCCGGTCTTACGCAAGAAGTTCACCGGCCAACCCGAGCACGTCATCAACTACCTCTTCCTTGTCGCAGAGGAAGCCCGCAAGTACATGGCCCAGATGGGTGTCCGCACGGTCGATGAACTCATCGGTCGGGTCGATCTCATGGAACCTGGCGAAGCGATCGAGCACTGGAAGGCCGACGGCTTGGACCTGACCATGCTGCTGACGCCTGCCGAGAAGCCCGCGCACCGCGAGAACGTCGGCGTCCGTAAGCTCATGGAGCAGGACCATGGCATCGAGAGCCAGCTCGACGTCAAACTCATCGAGCACTGCCAACCCGCCATTCTCGACGCGCAGAAAGTGGACTATGTCGGCCCGATCACCAACCTTGATCGAGCCGTTGGAACCATGCTTTCGCACGAAGTCAGCAAGAAGTGGGGCGACAACGGCCTGCCGGAAGACACGATCACGCTCAACCTTCGCGGCAGCGCAGGCCAATCCGTCGGCGCGTGGCTGGCCGGCGGGATCACCCTCAATATCGTCGGCGACGCCAATGACTACGTCGGTAAGGGCTTGTCCGGTGGCAAACTGGTCGTCCGCCCATCGGGTACCTCGACCTTTAACGCTGAAGAGCAGATCGTCATCGGTAATGTCGCGCTTTATGGCGCGACCAAGGGCGAAGCCTACTTCCGTGGCATCGCTGCCGAGCGATTCGCGGTTCGTAACTCCGGCGCGCGTGCAGTGGTCGAAGGTGTCGGCGACCACGGATGTGAGTACATGACCGGCGGCCGCGTGGTCGTTCTCGGTCCGACCGGCCGAAACTTCGCTGCGGGGATGTCCGGCGGGATCGCCTACATCTGGGACCGCGATGGCGAGTTCCTTGAGTTGGTCAACCTCGAACTCGTCGAGCTCGAAGACCTGAGTAACCCTGAAGACGAGGTCGAGTGCCTCAACATGATTAAGCAGCACGCTAAGCACACCGGCTCGCCGGTCGCTCAGAAAGCGATCGATCAATGGGAGAAGGTGCGCAACCAGATCGTCAAGGTCATGCCGATCGACTACCGCCGTGTGTTGCAGCAACAGAAGAAGACCAAGGTCACCCCCGAGGTCGGCCACGCGTAAGACAGGATTGATTGAGAATGGGAAAACCCACAGGATTCCTCGAGTTTGAACGCAACCCCATGCCCGCCCGCAAGCCGGACGTGCGCATCGCGGATTTCTATGAAATCTACGAGCGTGCCGACGAGTTGCAGCTCAAAGAGCAGGGTGCCCGCTGCATGGACTGCGGTGTCGCGTTCTGCCAGTCCGACACGGGCTGCCCTATCGACAACCTCATCCCCGAGTGGAACGACCTGGTCTTCCACGGCCGGTGGAAAGAGGCCTATCACCGTCTGGCAAAGACGAACAACTTCCCCGAATTCACCGGGCGTATCTGCCCCGCGCCGTGTGAGAGCGCGTGTGTCCTCGGCGTCATTGACCCGCCCGTGACGATCAAGTCCATCGAGTGTTCGATCATCGATAAGGCCTTCGAAGAAGGCTGGGTCGTACCCAACCCGCCCAAGCAGCGCACGGGTAAGAAGGTCGCGGTCATCGGATCGGGGCCCGCGGGGCTTGCGGCAGCGGACCAGCTCAATAAGGCCGGGCACAGCGTCACTGTCTTTGAACGCGACGACCGGATCGGTGGCCTGCTGATGTACGGCGTGCCGAACATGAAGCTTGAAAAAGAGATCGTCCAACGCCGCGTCAACCTGCTGGCAGAGGAAGGCGTCGAGTTCCGTACCAACTGCAACGTCGGCGATCCCAACGGCGATACGCCACACACCTCCAACCACGGGATGGCAGCCGATGCCGAGATCATCGACGCTGAGCAACTAAAGAAAGACTACGACGCGGTGCTGCTGGCCTGTGGTGCGTTGTCGGGCCGTGACCTCGACAGCTTGCCCGGTCGTGAACTCGATGGCGTGCATATGGCGATGACTTATCTGCACAAGGCCACCAAGTCGCTGCTCGACTCGGACTTCAAGGATGGCGATTTCCTTGACGCCAAGGACAAAGACGTCATCGTCATCGGTGGCGGCGACACCGGCACCGACTGTATCGGCACCGCGATCCGCCAGGGCTGCAAGTCCATCACCAACATCACCCGCCGCGAGCGCGAGCCCGACGAGCGCGACGCCGAGCACCCCTGGCCGGGTCCGACCGGAACGTTCTATGTCGACTACGGCCACGCCGAAGGCATCGCCAAGTTCGACCGCGACCCACGCGAATACCAGGTCATGCCCAAGGCCTTCATCGGCAAGGATGGCAAGCTCACGCACATGCGCGTCAGCAAGCTCGAGTGGACCCGCGACCCGGAGACCGGCCGTAAGGTCAGCAAGGAAGTCGAAGGCTCTGAGCACGACATGCCCGCGGACTACGTCTTCCTCTCCATCGGCTTCACCGGCCACGATACCCCGGCCGTGTTCGACCGCCTTGGTGTGGACATGAACCGCGGCGTGGTCAAGGCTGAGTACGGCAAGTTCGGCACGAACATCGACAACGTCTTCGCGGCCGGCGATGTCCGTCGTGGCGCTTCGCTGATTGTCTGGGCGATCGCCGAAGGCCGTGGCGCGGCGCGTGCGATTGATGAGTACCTGATGGGCGAATCGACGCTGCCCGCTCCGGACATGCAGACGCAGTTGGCGTCGAGCGCGGGTTAAACAGCCGAAATCGTTTGACGCCGAACATCCATCGCTGCACGGTGCACTGTCGCGTGTCGCCAGGCAAGTCGCTTGTGGTCCGCGTCGTAGCCGCCGCCGATGACGCAGGCGGTCGGGATCCCGTGGCTTCGTGATTGTTCGATGACATATTGGTCACGCTCGTACAAGCCATCGTCGGTCAGTTCGAGGTGGCCTAGCCGATCGTCCTTGTGCACATCGACGCCAGCGTCATAGATCACCAGGTCCGGCTCAACCTCTTCAAGCAAGCGTGGCAGGTGGCTTGCAAGCGTATCGAGGTACTGCTGATCGCCGACCCCTTTTTCAAGTGGCACATCCAAATCGCTTGGCGGCTTCCTTGCAGGGAAATTCTTTTCACAGTGCATCGAGAAGGTAAACACGTGCGGATCGTCTGCGAAGATCTTCGCGGTACCGTCGCCGTGATGGACATCCAGATCGATGACGAGCACATGGTCGACCTGTCCGCGATCAATAAGCGTGCGGGCGCTCACTGCGAGATCATTAAAGATGCAGAAACCTGAACCCCAGCCGCGGTGTGCGTGGTGCGTCCCGCCGGCGGTGTTGCAGGCCAGGCCATACTCCAGCGCGAGTTCGCAGGTCAGCAGGGTGCCAGCCACGGCGGTGCGTGTCCGCGACACGAGTTCCTCTGACCACGGCAAACCGATCTTTCGAACCGCATCACGATCGATCGAGCCATCAAAGATCGACTGCACGTACGCCGGGTCGTGTACGGAGGTGATCAGTTCAAACGAGCCGATTTCCGGGCAATGGAATTGTTCCATGCGTGCCACGCCCCGCTCGATCAAGAGATCACGGAGGATGCCGAATTTCGGCATCGGGAACCGGTGCCCGTCGGGCAGGGGGGTGACATAAGCGGGCGAATAAACCAGCGGGAGCATGCCGTCAGTTTAGGCGCGAACGTTTGAGCCGGTATTGATTTACGCTATGCTAAGCGGTCCATCCCTTGTTACTTGTAGGTGCTTAGTTTGGAGGATTACATGAGCAATTTCTGTCGAGGCATGTCTGCGCTGTTCGCACTCCTGGTTGTCTTGTCTGTCACGCAATACGCGCATGCACAGGCGCAGCCGACCAAGCCGAACCTTGTGCTGATCCTCAGTGACGATCAGGGCTACGCGGATGTTGGGTTTAATGGGTGTAAGGACATTCCGACGCCCAACCTTGATCGAATCGCCAAGGAAGGGGCGCGGGTCACGAACGGCTATGTCACGTACCCGGTCTGCGGTCCCAGCCGAGCGGGGCTCATGACCGGGCGGTATCAGGACCGCTTTGGTTATACCACCAACCCTGCGATCAATCCCAACGACCCGCGCTGCGGCTTGCCGTTGACCGAAAAGAATATCGCCGAGCTACTCAAGCCTGCTGGCTATACGTCGATGATTGTCGGCAAGTGGCACCTGGGCACGCACCCGACACTGCGACCTTTAGTGCGTGGTTTTGACGAGTTTTATGGCTTTCTCTCCGGCGGCCACCGTTATCTCCACGAAGAACTCACACTCAATGACCTTTCCGAGGTTAAAAAGCCTTTCGATTGGTATCGCACCAAGCTGTTGCAAAATGAAGAGCGCATCCAGATTGATGACTACCTGACCGACGTGTTGTCTGACGCGGGTGCAGATTTCATCAAGCGTCGGCACAAGGATGGGCCGTTCTTCTTGTATCTGGCGTACAACGCGCCGCATGGCCCGCTACAGGCGACGAAGAAATACCTTGATCGCTTCCCTGATCTGCAGGGCAAGCGCAAGACGTATGCCGCGATGGTCAGTGCGATGGACGACGGCGTCGGTCGGATTCTCGATACGCTTGATGAGCTGAAGCTCGCTGAGAACACGATCGTCGTCTTCCTGTCGGACAACGGTGGGGCGACGAAGAACGCATCGAGCAATCTCCCGTTGCGCGGCCACAAGAGCACGCTCTTTGAAGGCGGCGTCCGCGTCCCGTTCGCGATCCGGTGGACGGGTACGATCCCTGCCGATCAAACATACAAGAAGCCTGTGAGTTCGATGGACATCGCTGCGACGATTGTCGCGCATGCTGGCGCTAAGGTTGATCCGAACAAGCCCCTGGACGGTGTTGATCTGTTGCCTTATCTGACCGGAAAGAATAAGAATGCGGCACACCCGGTGCTCTACTGGCGGATGGAACCCAAGGACAGATTGGCGATCCTTAAGGATGGTATGAAGGTGATCCTCTCGGGCGATGAAGGATCGTTGATGTTCAACTTGAAGGATGATATTACTGAGAAAAAAAATCTCTACACGACCCGGCCAGAAGAGTTTGAGGCGCTCGAGGCAGAGGTCCGTGAATGGAGCAAGGATTTCCCCGGGCCCGCGTTCCCAGCGCTGGAAAGTTGGCCGTAAGCCGGCCTTTGCGGCTTTAGAACTGCCCGAGCCAGTCTTCGCCGCTCGCCAGTTCTGCGTCCTTGAACGCCTGACGGAGTTTCTTGACGACCTGTTCGCGGAGCGGGTTTTTGCGGACCGCGTCGATATTGGCCGTCGCGTTGACGGTGCTGGTCGTGCCGACGATCGCGGCATCAACGCCTTCGATCGCAAGAGTGAACTTCAGTGCGATCTCGGGCCACTCGATCTCGGCGTGACCGTGGTAGCCCAACTCGACCGGCGAGATATTCATCTGTTTCAGTCGGTCGTGGTATGTCTTGGCGTACTGCTTATATAGCCCGCGCTGTTTGTTCAGCGGGTTCCACGCGGCGTTGGCGATCGGTCGCTTGGCGATAACGCCGACGTTATTCGCGGAACAGGCTGGGAGCACTGTGTCGATGTTGCGCTGGTCGCAGATGTTCACCGATGTCTCGATCACATCGACCCAATCCATTTCGGCGGCTGCGGCGGCGGCTTCGTTGTCGCCTGAGTAGCCGATCGCGGTCGCCTTGCCTGCCTTGCGTGCTTCGATGAGTGCCTCGACCGCGTCGCCCTGTTCCAGGACCGCCAGATCACACGAGTGCAGCAGCATGACGTCCAGATGGTCGGTCTTGAGCCGCTCAAGCGAGCGGTCAATCGAGGCGGTGATCAACTCGGCGGACCATTCTTCGCCGGGCAGCCCCTTATCCTTCGTGCCGCACTTGCTGACGAGTACGGCGGCGTCGCGCTTGCCTTCCAGTGCGATGCCGAGCTTTTCCTCGGCGTCGATATACATCGCTGCGGTATCAAAGAGGTTGACGCCCTCGTCCAGCAGCATGCCGACGAGTTTGTTGGTCTGTCCCTGTGGCGTGCCAAGGAAACCGATCGGAGCGGCACCGAAGCCAAGCGGGCTGACACTGAGTTCTGATTTTCCAAGCAGGGTGGGAGTCATCGCGATCTATCTTATACGCGTTTGGGGCAGTGGTTTGATGTTTGGCACGGTTGTGAACGGGTTTACAACAATTCGTGCAGATTCAGCGTATTCGGCGTGTGATGAGCATGCGGAGGATTTTGCCGACGAGCCGTTGTTTGCTGGTTGGCGCGTGCATTGAGCGGGACCACTTGTTGGCCTGAATCACGAGCATGCCGTACCAGACTACGGACGCGCCGATTAAGAGTGCTGCAACCAGCCGGTGCCAGTTGTTCTGGTCGTCGGCTGGGATGAAGCCCAGGAAATAGTCCCATGCGAAGTGCAGGAGCATCACAATGCCGACCCGCTGGGCGAGGATTTGCCGCCAGGGCTTTTTCATGACGGCCAGCCCTAATGCTGAGCCAACGATCCCGCCCCAGAGTGTGTGCATCAGCAGCCGCATCGCGTTGGGCCCATGCGTGTTGAATAGGGTCTCCCCGTCCTCTGCGGGGACAAACCACAACCACCAGGCGCTCTCGAACAGTGCGGCACCGATGCCTGCGAGTGAGCCGTAGATCAACCCGTCCATCGGATCGTTGAAACGATTCTTGACGAACAGCAGGACGGTGATCGGTATCGCGAGTTTGGCCAGTTCTTCAAAGATGCCGGCCAGCGCGGCTTTCAAGATGCTCTGATCGCTGGCCCCGGCCAGATTCTGGATCAGTATCTCCAGTTCGTACGCGCCCCACATCGTCAGCGCCCCGGCGACCGCTGCGAGCACGAGCATCCACCACGGCTCGCGCTCGTGCATGTCGTATCGGTACACGATGGCACCGAACAACAAACCCCCCAGAGCCAGGATCAGGTAGCTGAACATGGCGGTTATGTTAATGGATGAATCGTCTTGGCCGGCAAGCTGACGTTACACACCGACCAGTTCTTCTGCCTGATCGTCTACCACGACTTGCGGCTCATAGAATTCGACTTCAGTGTCGTCATCATCGCTTGCGTCGCCCATGTAGTCGTGAACAATCTCCTCGCCCGGGGCGATATCGCGTACGGACATGACGGACAGGTCGTCGTAGTACGCGGCGTTGGGCTCGTCGCTGTGGTTGATAAAGCGCAGGTCGCAGGTCACGCAAACAGGCTTCTCGCCATCAACCCACAGGACATACGGGCCATCGAGTTCGTGGTCCTTGGCGGGCTCGGTTTTGACGGTGCCGATGACCGTGCCTTCAGCGATGTATTCCGTCGCGAACAGACCACGCCCATGCAAGGGGCTTTGCTTAACTTCAAACATTTCTTCTTATCCCGTGTTGCCTTGTGCTACTACGTTCGGCAGGCCTGCCGAGCAACACCGTTAAAAGTTCGGAGCGGTGTTGATGATGCGAAGTATACCGATGCAGGTAAAAGATACAAGACAAAGCAAGCAAAAATTAATCTTCATCGCGCCGATGTAAGTCACGCCCTATGCAGCTTCCGCCCGCAAATACGGGGTCAATTGTTTATACAACGAGCAATCCCCGCCTTTGCGGACAGACGCCAGGCAATCAAGCGATCGTGCCTTCAATCGGCCCGAGTGACTGTGTATCACGCTCACGAAGAATCCTGGAGACAAACGCTTCAAGTTCAACGGCGCCCATGTCGCCCTGATCACGGTGACGGACACTGACGGTGCCGGCCTCGGCGTCCTTGCCGCCAACGACGAGCATGTAGGGCAGCTTGTCCTCTTCCGCCGACTTGATCTTGCCGCCTAACCGGTCGTTGCCCGCATCGACACGCACGCGGAAGCGTTCCTGCTTCAGCCGCGCCTCGACCTGCTCGGCATAGCCCACGAACTTTTCGCTCACCGGCAGCACACGCACCTGTTCCGGCGAGAGCCAGAGCGGGAACGCGCCGTTGAAGTGCTCGATCAGGACGCCGATGAAACGCTCCATCGATCCAAAGGGTGCGCGGTGGATCATGATCGGCCGATGCGCCTTGTTGTCCGAGCCGATGTACTCCAGTTCAAAGCGTTGTGGGAGCTGGTAGTCCACTTGAACCGTGCCGAGTTGCCACTCGCGGCCGATGACGTCTTTGACAACAAAGTCGATCTTCGGGCCGTAGAAGGCGGCTTCGCCCGGCTCCTTGGAGTAGGGCACGCCCAGCGATTCGGCCGCGGCGATACATGCGGCTTCTGCGGCGTCCCAGTCGCTCGATTCGCCGACGAACTTGGACGAGTCCGGGTCACGCAGGCCCACACGGACGCGGTAGTCGTCCATGCCCAGTGTGCGGAAGATGATCTTCACAAGCTCAATACAGCCCATGACTTCCTCGGCCAGCTGGTCAGGTGTCACAAACAGGTGTGCATCGTCCTGGGTAAAGCCGCGGACGCGCGTCATCCCGCCCAGCTCGCCGGACTGCTCCCAGCGGTAGACCGTCCCGAATTCTGCAAGGCGGACGGGCAGATCGCGGTAGCTGCGCTTGTCGGATGCGTAGATGCGGATGTGGTGCGGGCAGTTCATGGGCTTGAGCATGTAGCCCTCGATGTCGCCCTTCTCCATGCGCGCCGAAAGATCACCGCACGAGCAGCCCTCGTCAGCGAGGCGCTTCATCAGGTCGCTATCGACCAGCGGCGGGAACTGCGAGTCCTGGTAGTACGGGAAGTGGCCGGACGTACGGTACAGGTCCAGCTTGCCGATGTGGGGCGTAAAGACCTGACTGTAGCCTTGCTGCTCGAGGTAGCCGCCGATGAATTTTTGGAGTTCGTCGCGGACGACGGCGCCCTTGGGTTTCCAGAGGATCAGGCCTTGGCCGACCTTCTCGTCGATGGCGAAGAGCCCGAGCTTCTGCCCGACGACACGGTGGTCGCGTCGCTTGGCTTCTTCGAGGTTCTCCATATGCTGGTCGAGCTCGGCCTGTGAGAAGAACGCCGTGCCATAGACACGTTGGAAGCGATCGGAGGTCACGTCGCCGTGCCAGTGTGAAGAAGCCACGGACATGACTTTGAATGCAGCGATCGCGGCGGTACTCGGGACGTGTGGTCCCATGCACAGGTCTTCCCAATTTTTGTCAACCTCACCGGTGACGTACCACGACAGAACATCGGCCCCGCCTTCGATAGCGCGCTCGGCGTTATCAATCTTGTACTTGTTGCCTTCAGACTTCAGCCGCTCCAACCCTTCAGCCGTCGCGAGTTCGTAGCGATTAAACGCTCGTTCTTCTTCCACGATCTTCTTCATCTCCGCTTCGATCTTTTCAAAGTCGTCGGAGCTGATGGGCTCTTCGAGATAGAGGTCGTAGTAGAAGCCGTTGTCCAGTGGCGGGCCGTAGGCGAGCTTCGTCTGCGGCCAGAGCCGCTCGATGGCCTCGGCCATGACGTGTGCGGTGGAGTGGCGCAGCAGGTAGAGCGCGTCGGCCTTGTGCTCGTCGTCACGGTACTTGGGGATGTCTTTCTTGTTGAGACGCGGGGCGGTGACGATCCCGAGACTGCAGTCGCCGGGCAGGGGGCGGTGCAGGTCGTAGAGCGTGCCATTGACTTTGGCGCCGATGGCGGCCTTGGCCAGGCCCTCGCCGATGGTCAGCGCGACATCATGGGCGCTGCTGTTGGCGGGCATGTCTTTGATTGAGCCGTCGGGGAGTTGGATTTGCATGGGGCGGTCGGGGCTGGGGGCTATTGGGTTGAATCAGATAAGGCCGCTGTGGTGGGCGGCCTTGGGGGTGTTTCTGCTTGGTATGGGCAGGGTTACCGCGTCGGCCGTCCACAGGGGGTTGTGGTGGTCGTGGTCTGGGTCGTAGTGGTCGTGGTGTGACGCATAGCGGTTTCCGTGGCTAAAGCCTAACTCGGCTGATCGGGGTGTCAAGGTTGAGCTTGGGACCGGTTTGAGGTTTCGATCCCGGTTTGGGATATCGGAGCCGTGGATGTGGGTTTTTCGTTGATAAATCGCAGAACTTAGGCTTTTCGGACGTTCAGCAGATCGTTACAATCTCCGGCCCGACTTTGCGCAGAAGGACCGCGCAACTGACCGATGGGGTTTGGACACAGACCGTCCCGCATCCGTAGGGATAGACGCACGTCGAAACGGTCCGAGAACTGAGAAGGCAGCATGCTCGAAACGCTCTATATCGTCACCCCCACCATGGGCCTGATCGGCCTGGTTATTGCGGGACTGGTCTTCCTCACCATCCTCAAGTCTTCCGGTGGTACCGGCAAGGTCGCCCAGATCGGCGACACGATCCACCACGGGGCGATGACCTTTATGAAGCGCGAGTTTGTCGTGCTCGGTGCCTTTGCCATCGTGCTTGGCAGCGTGCTTGGTTTTGCCAAGGACGGTCAGGAAGCCATCGCATTCTTCGCCGGGGCGATTTGTTCATCCATCGCCGGCTTCATCGGTATGTACTGTGCGACCAAGGCCAACGTCCGTACCGCGGTCGCCGCGAATGAACAGGGCCCGGCCAAGGCACTGTCCATCGCATTCTTCGGCGGCTCCGTCATGGGCCTGACCGTCGCGTCGATGGGTCTCTTGGGTATCGGTGGCCTCTTCTACTTCTTCGTCGCAGGCAGCGACAACCCGGCCCACGGTGCACACATCATCCACGGCTTCGCGATGGGCGGCTCGCTGGTCGCGCTGTTCTACCGTGTGGGTGGCGGCATCTTTACCAAGGCCGCAGACGTCGGTGCCGACCTCGTCGGCAAAGTCGAAGCAGGTATCCCCGAAGATGACCCCCGTAACCCGGGCGTGATCGCGGACAACGTCGGCGACAACGTCGGCGACGTCG